>ONVR01000320.1 GCA_900321335.1 uncultured Eubacteriales bacterium
AGCTGGGCCAGGCCCAGCTTGTCCGCGTCCTCGATGATCAGGGTGTTCACGTTGGGGATGTCGATGCCCGTCTCGATGATGGTGGTGCACACCAGCACCTGGACCTCCCCGGCGGCCACACGCTCCATGGCGTCGTTGAGGCTGTCCTGGTCCATTTTGCCGTGGGCCACGGCCACGGTGACGCCGTCTACCAGATTCTGGATCTTCACGGCGGTGGATTCGATGCTCTCCACCCGGTTGTGCAGGTAGTACACCTGGCCGCCCCGGGCGATCTCCCGGCGGATGGCGTCGGCCACCACGGCCCAGTCGTGCTCCATGACGTAGGTCTGGACGGGCTGGCGGTCGTGGGGCGGCTCCTCGATGGTGGACATGTCCCGGATGCCGGACATGGCCATGTTCAGGGTCCGGGGGATGGGTGTTGCCGACAGGGTCAGCACGTCCACCTGCCGGGCCAGCTCCTTGAGCCGCTCCTTATGGGTCACGCCGAAGCGCTGCTCCTCGTCCACGATGAGCAGCCCCAGACGCTTGAACCGGATGTCCTTCTGCAGCAGCCGGTGGGTGCCGATGACCAGGTCGATCTGCCCCGCCTCCAGCTTCCGCAGGATGGTTTTGACCTCCCCCGGGGAGCGGAAGCGGTTCAGAACCTCGATCTCCACCCCGTAGCCCGCAAAGCGGCGCATGGCGGTGACGTAGTGCTGCTGGGCAAGCACCGTGGTGGGCACCAAAATGGCCGCCTGACAGTTGCCCATGACGCACTTCATCACGGCCCGGAGGGCCACCTCCGTCTTGCCGTAGCCCACGTCCCCGCACAGCAGCCGGTCCATGGGCACGGGCTTTTCCATGTCCTGCTTGATCTCCTCGATGCACTTGAGCTGATCCTCCGTCTCCCGGTAGCCGAAGGCGTCCTCAAACTGGGTCTGCCACAGGCTGTCCGGGGGGAAGGCGTGGCCCTTGAGCCGCATGCGCTCCGCGTAGAGCCGGATCAGCTCCTGCGCCATCTCCTTGGCGGCGCCCTTGGCCCTGGTCTTGGCCCGCTGCCAGTCCGTGCCCCCCATTTTGGAGAGCCGGACCTGCTTGTCCTCGCCCCCGCCGATGTACTTGGCCACCAGGTCCAGCTGGGTGGCGGGGACGTAGAGCACGTCCGTCCCGGCGTAGGCGATCTTTACGTAGTCCTTGTCCACCCCGTCGATCTTCATCTTCACCATGCCCACGTACCGGCCGATGCCGTGGTACTCGTGGACCACCAGATCCCCGATGGACAGGTCCGCGTAGCTGTTGATCCGCTCCCGGTTGGACACCTTCTTCCGGCTGCTCTTCCGGCGGAACACGGGCTCGGCAAACTGCCCCTCGGTGATGACGGCCAGCTTCAGATTCGGATACTCCATGCCCGCCGTCAGGCTCCCCAGAGACAGCACGCAGGTGCCGGGAGCGGGGAGCTTCGTCAGGTTGTAATCCAGCCCGGCGGACACGTCCTTGTCCCCCAGAAACTCCTGCAGGCTCTGGGCCCGGCGCTCATCCGGGCACAGGACCACCACCCGGTAGCCCTCGCTCTTGTAGTGGGCGATGTCCCCCGCCGCCGTCTCAAAGCTGCCGCCGTAGGAGGGCAGCTGCTTGGCCGTGACGTTGATCAGCGTCCGGGGATCGTAGGGGTAGCGGCTGGCGGTAAAGCTGTCGGCCATGACAACTGGAAAATCCTCCCATTTTTCGCAGAGCTGGTCCCAGGAGAGGGTAAAATGGCACAGGGAGCCCTCCAGGACGCCGGCCTCGATAAGGACCTTCAGGTCCTCGCTGTTCCGGCGGGAGACGGCGTTGGCCTGTTCCCGGAGGCGGCCGGGCTCACAGAGGAACACCAGGGCGTCGGGCTGGAGGTAGTCCAGGGCGGTGGTGAAGGTGCTGTAGATCAGGTCCGCGTACCGGTCGGCGGCGGGGAGGGTGCGGCCCTCCTCCAGCCGTTTGGCGTCTCCGGCGATATTTTTCAGCAGCTCCTGGCTGGGGGCTTTGCGTTTGGCCAGCTTGCCGTAGAGGGTCTGCAGGGCTTTGCACAGGCCGCCGGTGCCCTGGGGGTGCATGGTGGGCAGGGTCTCGGCGGCGGGGAGGATCACGGCCTCGGTGAGCCGGTCGGTCCGCCGCTGGGTGGACACGTCGAACAGGCTCATGGAGTCCACGTCGTCCCCGAAGAACTCCACCCGGACGGGCTCGTTATAGGCCGGGGAGAAGAAATCCAGGATGCCGCCCCGGAGGGCGAACTGGCCGGGGCCCTCCACCTGCTGGCAGCGGGTATAGCCGCCGTAGGCCAGCAGGGCGGTGATCTCTTCAAGGGCGTAGGAACCCCCGTCTTTGATGGTCATGGCGGCGGCTTTCAGCTGCTCCGGGGGCAGGGTCCGCTGCATGAGGCCGTCTGCGGTGGCGATGACCACCGGTGCCCGGTCCGCGGCCATGGCCCAGAGGGTGGTCAGCCGCTCCTGCTCCGCCTGGCGGGAGGCTACGTCCACGTTATAGAACACCTGGTCGCGGACGCCAAGCTTCACCGGCTCCTCTCCCGTGAGGGCCTGCAGATCCGTACCCATGCGCCGGGCCTCCATCTCGTCGGAGCAGACCACCAGCAGCTGCCGCCCCGTGTACCGGCGCAGCGCGGCGGCGGTGTGGGCCCGGTGGATGGGGCTGACGCCGCAGATCAGGGCGGGACAGCCCCCCATGTCGATC
>ONVR01000318.1 GCA_900321335.1 uncultured Eubacteriales bacterium
CCCCAGCGGTTTGAAAACAGGGATTTTCTCCGGGATCCCGTCCATGCGTCCCCCGGGCCGGACGGTGGGATCCCGCTGCCGGAAGAGCCCGTGATCTGGGTGAGTAACCACGAGTTCAAAGACGACGTGCTGGCCACCGTGCTGGCCGCCGGGCGGCACGCCTACGTCACCATTGCCAGTCTGCCCCAGGTTTACAACACGCTTGACGGTCTGAGCTGCTGGATCAACGGCTTTATCCTGGCCAACAGAAAGATCCGCGACAGCAAGCGGTCCTTCGTGCCCAAAGCCGTCCAAGTGCTCCGCAGCGGCGCCGACATCCTGATCTTTCCGGAAGGGGTTTGGAATAAATCGCCGAACCGGCTTCTGCTCGACTTCTGGCCCGGCATATACCGGATCGCCCGTCAGACCGGGGCCCGGGTCGTTCCTGTGGTCCACTATATTGAGGACGATACCTGCCGGGCGAAGAAAAACGTCATCCACACCGTCGTGGACGATCCCATCCGCATCGACGACCTGCCCCAGGACGAGGCGCTGTCTCTTCTGCGGGATACCATGGCCACGTGGCGTTATCTGATGATGGAGGCCTACGGCCGGACTTCGCGCCGGGCGCTGCTGGCCGGCGCACCCTCGCCGGAGGAGGTCTGGGAGCGGCAGCTGCTGGCCCGGGTCGATACGGTGGCCTACTATGACAGATCCATCGAGCTGTGCGCCGATTACATCCCGAAAACCCGCACGGATCCGAAACAGGTCTGGCAGCCTGTGGCGGCCCTGCCGGACAACGACCGGACGACCCTGCCTCACATTCTGGCCGCCCGCGGCCTGATCAGTCGGGAGACGCGAAACGACTACCAGCGACGGTTTTAACCCCAAACGGAAGCGGCCCGCGGAACCGTCGGCCGCTTCCGCTTTTTCTGCTGTGGCGGGCGGCAAAACTTTTCTTAAAGTTTTTTTGAATGTGGATGCAAATTTCCCCCGCAGGTGGTATACTTTATACTGTCATAATTTCTCGAAAGGGTGAATTTTTTGGCACGGGAGGCAAGCGCCGGCAGCGGCGGCATCAAAAAGGCTCTGCCCAGGTTTCAGGCCGACCCCGAACAGGGGCTCACCGAGGAGCAGGCCCGGCAGCGGCTGCTGTACGGTTACGCAAACGAAAACATATCTCCGCCCACCAAGACGGTCGGGCAGATCTTCAAAACCAATATCTGTACGTATTTTAACCTTCTGTTTTTCATCTTCGCCGTGTTTGTGGTGGCGGTGGGCGCCTACACCAGCCTGACGTTTCTGCCGGTGGTGTTTGCCAACACCTTCATCGGCATCGTTCAGGAGCTGCGCTCCAAACGGGTGCTGGACAAGATGTCCATCCTCGCCTCCCCCAGGGCCACGGTCATCCGGGGCGGCCGGCGCGTCAGTGTGCCCACGGACGAGACAGTGCTGGACGACATCGCCGTGTTCGCCGGGGGCGAACAGATCTACGCCGACGCCATCGTGGTGTCCGGCCAGTGCCGGGTCAACGAGTCGCTGATCACGGGCGAGTCCGACGAGATCGTGAAAAATCCCGGGGACAGCCTCACCTCCGGCAGCTTCGTGGTGTCCGGGGAGTGCGCCGCACGGCTGGACAAGGTGGGGCGGGAGTGCTTCGTCTCCCGGCTGACACTGGAGGCCAAAAAGGGCAAATTCGCCGGCCGCGGCGAGATGATGGACTCTCTGCAGAAGATCGTCAAGGTCATCGGCATCATCGTCATCCCTCTGGGCATCGCCATGTTCCTTCAGCAGCACCTGTTTCTGGAGCAGACCATCCGGGACAGCGTGGTGTCCACCGTGGCCGCTCTGATCGGCATGATCCCCGAGGGGCTGTTCCTGCTGGCCAGCGTCGCCCTGACGGTGAGTATCATGCGTCTGGCCCGGAAAAAGACCCTGGTGCACGACATGGGCTGCATCGAGTCTCTGGCTCGTGTGGACGTGCTGTGTGTGGACAAGACCGGCACCATCACCGAAAGCAAAATGGAGCTCAAGGACGTGGAGCCCCTGTGTCCCGACCGGTTCACGGCGGAGGACATTCACTCCATCATGTGCAGCTACTGCGCCGCTGTGGGCGGCGAAAACGACACCATGCGGGCGCTGGCGGAATTCTTCAGCGACCTGCCGGAGGGGCAGCCCCAGGACGTGCTCCCCTTTACCTCCGCCAACAAGTTCAGCGGCGTGGAATTCCCCGGCGGCACCTATCTACTCGGCGCCCCGGAGATGATCCTGGGCAGCCGCTTTGATCTGCTCAAAGACCGGATCGAGGC
>ONVR01000374.1 GCA_900321335.1 uncultured Eubacteriales bacterium
CGTATTATGCGATGCGCTGAGGGAACCCGGCCGCCGGTTACTGCATATTGGCAAAACGCTCGATGGCCTTGGTGAAGTTTGCGATCTCCTCCTCGTTTCCCTGCTTCACCGCATCTTTGATGCAGTGCTGGATATGTCCCTCCAGCACCACCTGACCCACCTTGTTCAGGGCGGATTTCGCGGCACTGATCTGGGTCAGCAGATCCTCACAGGGCACGTCCTCGTCGATCATCCGGTCAATGGCCCGGATCTGGCCCATTATTTTTGCAAGCCTGCGGTGCAGGTTTTCCGCATCCATACACTGAATCATATGATACCTCCATCCCCTTCGGGTATCGTTATTATAGCCAAACCGTCAGTTTTTGTCAACCGGTTTGTTCTGTGCAGGCGGCACAGAGCAAGCATGGCGGTCATGTGTCACGAGCCCAGCTTTTCACCTCCCGGCTTTGGATGCTTTGCATTCGTTTTCCCGGGATGATAGGATGCCCTTGAGGAGGGTGTGCCATGAATCTGTCCGAACAACTGGCGCGTTTTGTCGCCGAGACCCGCTTTGGGGATATTCCCCCTTCCGTCATCGAAAACCAGAAAAAATCCGTCATGGACGCCGTTGCCGTCACCTACGGCGCCGGCACCCTGGGGGACGGCTGCCGCCAGATGGTCGCCATTGCCGAGGCGCTGGCCGCCAACGGGGACGGGGAGGCCACCGTGATCGGCTTCGACAGAAAACTGCCCGCCCACTGGGCCGCCTTTGCCAACGCCGCCATGGCCCACTCTCTGGACTTTGGCGACACCCATCAGAAGAGCACCATTCACCCCAACGCCGCCGGCTTCCCCGCGGCTCTGGCGGTCGGTGAGCAGATGGGCGTGAGCGGCAAAGATCTGCTCACCGCCCTGGTACTGGGCAGTGAGACGGCCATCCGCATCGCCATGGCCGCCGATATCAACACCACGGCATACGGTTTTTATCCCCCGTCCATCTATTCCTCCTACGGGGCCGTGGCCGCGGTTGCCAAGCTCATGGGCCTCTCGGCCCGGCAGATCGTCAGCGCCTTTTCCTTCAACCTGTGTCAGACCATGTGCTCCAGCGAGCTGGTCAACAACGCCGCCACCGCGGTGCGTTCCGTCCGGGAGGCTTTCTCCGCCCGGAACGCCATCGTGGCCTGCGCCATGGCCCGGGCGGATCTGGCGGGATTCGACGACCCGCTGGAAGGAGAACTGGGGTTTTATCACACGTTTCTGCGGGACCAGTACACAGCGGACCGGGCCCTGACGGGGCTGGGCCGCGACTATATGGCCGCGGATCTGACGTACAAGGCTTGGCCCTGCTGCTTCGGCACCCACGGCGCCCTGACTGCGGCCCGCCAGATGCTCTCGGAGGGTCTGTTCACCCCCGACACGATCACCCACATACAGGTTTTCATCGGCGCCCACAACAGGATCCTCTTCGAGCCTCCGGAGCAGCGCCGGAATCCCAAAACGGCCATTGTGGGGAAGTTCAGCATTCCCTTCACCCTGGCCTCCCTGTTGCTCCGGGGCGACGTGGATCTGGACAGCTTTTCGCCCCGGCGGCTTCATGACCGCCGGATCCGTGCCCTGGCGGCAAAAATCGACTACACCTACGTGGAGTCCTGGCAGCGGGGCAAGGAGGCGTATACAAAGCTCGTTGTGGAAACGGATCACGGCAGGTTTGAACGCATGGTCACGGCGCCCTTCGGCACCCCGGAAAACCCCATGGACGACGAGGCCTTTGCCCGGAAATTCACGGCCTGCGCCGCCCACGCTCCCTGCGGCAGAACCCGGGAGGAGCTCGATGCCCTCCGGCACGTCATCGCCGCCCTGGAGACCTTTGGGGATATCCGGGATTTCACCCGCCTTCTGTAGACCTGAAAAACGGCCGGCTCACGGAGCCGGCCGTTTCTTATGCCTTTCGCACCTCAAAGTGCAGGATCTGCTCGTAATAATGCAGGGTCTGACAGGAAAACAGCAGCAGCTGGCGCATACGGCCGTCATCCAGGTCAAAGGGCAGCAGCGTCTTGAGCTTGCCGATCTTATTGTTCACGGTGTTGCGGTGCACGAACAGTTCCTCCGCCGTTTTGGAGATGCTGCCGTTGTTGCGGATGTAGCAGGCAAGCACCTCCAGCAGGTCGCTGTTGTGGGCGATATCGTACCGTCTGACCGCCACCACGGAGGGGTGCACCAGCAGCAGGATATCCATGTGCCCGAAAATCTGGGCACAGCGCTGGGCGCACATATCAATGGCGTAATACATGGCGTAATCGTCAACCGAAAACAGGCGCCCGCTCTGGGCAACGTCCAGATTCATGGCGATGTCCAGACTGCGCTGACAGATCAGATACAATGTCCGCATCATGGCGTAATCCCGGCAGGAGTGTCCCACCATCATGTACGCGCCCTGCTCCCGGAGGACCTGCGAGAGCGCCTGGGTGGGAAGCGCGGGCTCGTTCTCCCGCTCCTCGGCAAACAGCAGCATGACGATGGTCTTGTTGTAGAGAAACACCTCTCCCCGGGGCACCAGGTCGTCCAGCACGCCCCGCAGTTCAATGTACCGCTGGGGATTGGCGTCGTCGTTGAAATCCAGTACGGCGATCCGGAAAAAGGTCAGGGGCTCAACACCGGAGTGAGAGAGGGCGTCGATAATGTCCTGCTTGGCCACGATTTTGCTGTTCATAATGTGGTCCCAGGTCCGCAAAAGTCCGCCGCGGACGTCCATGGGCGGGGCATAGGTGCTGCTGGCCAGGATCCGGTTGAGCATGTTGAACACCTTTGCCACAGAGCATCT
This sequence comes from uncultured Eubacteriales bacterium, assembly GCA_900321335.1. Lineage (GTDB taxonomy): Bacteria > Bacillota > Clostridia > Oscillospirales > Oscillospiraceae > RUG678. Next base: position 2,801 of record ONVR01000374.1, read on the forward strand.
GACCTCAAGGATGGTGCAGTTGAACGGACTGTCATCAGC
>ONVR01000314.1 GCA_900321335.1 uncultured Eubacteriales bacterium
GGTGCGTCTGCCCATCCGGCAGGCCAGGGACACCGTGGTACACGTGATGCCCGGCGACTACCAGCTCAGCGGCATGAATCCGGTTCTCATGGAGCTGTCCGACGCCCTGCCTTACACCTGCTATACGGAACAATACATGGACTGAGGATACCGTTATGAACAACAGCAAAAACCGTATCGGTATATACATTCACATCCCCTTCTGCGCCAGCAAATGCGCCTACTGCGATTTCAATTCCAAAGCGGGCTGTGACAAGCTGATGCCCCAGTATCAGCAGGCGCTGCTCGCCCACATCCGGGAGATGGAAAAGCAGCTGGCCGAATACTATGTGGACACTGTCTATTTCGGCGGCGGCACACCCAGCCATTACGGCGCCCAGCGTCTGGTGGAGCTGTTCGACACCCTCAAGCTCCGGGCAAAAGTTCTGACCGACGCGGAGGTGACCTTCGAGGCCAACCCGGACAGTGTGTCTGCGCCGCTTTTGCAGGCCCTGAAAAAAGCCGGCTTCAATCGCATCTCTCTGGGCGTGCAGTCCGCCAACGACAAAATGCTCCGCACCCTGGGGCGGCGGCACACCTTTGCCCAGGCGGAAAAGGCCGTGGCTCTGGCCCGGGAGGCGGGTTTTGACAATCTGAGTCTCGATCTGATGTATGGTCTGCCCTCCCAGTCCCGGGAGGACTGGGCCGAGACCCTCAAGCGGGCCATCGCCCTCAAGCCGCAGCATTTGTCCTGCTACGGGCTGCGTCTGGAAGAGGGAACGCCCCTGTACACCTTTAAAGACACGCCCTTCATGCCGGACGACGACGCCCAGGCGGACATGTACCTGTACGCGGTGGAGCAGCTGCGGCAGTTCGGCTACCGGCAGTATGAGATCTCCAATTTCTCCCTGCCGGGACGGGAGTCAAAACACAATCTCAAATACTGGCAATGCCAGCCCTATCTGGGCTTCGGCGCCGGCGCCCACTCTTATCTGGGTTCTCTGCGCTACAGCTTTCTCCGGGACATTGAGCAGTACATAAACGCCGTTTCCTCCGGCGGCGTCATTCTCGACGAGCAGGAGGAGATCACCCCCTTCGGCAAGGCCAGCGAATATCTGATGCTGGGTCTGCGGACGGTTCGGGGGATCAGCGAGGCGGAGTACCGGGATCAGTTCAAATTCTCCTTCCGGGACATCGGGCACTACCTGCGCAAGTGCGAAGAGCACGGCTGGGCCGTGAACACCGACGGCCGCTGGAGCTTTACGCCCGAGGGATTTCTGATTTCCAACACCCTCATCGGAGACATTCTGGAGCTGCAGCAGCAGGAACTGTCCCGGATGAACCGCTTTCTCTACCGGGAGGAGCCCGTTCAGGACGGACAGATCTCCATTTTCCCGAAAAGCCAGCAGAACACGTCCATTTTCCCGGGAATCTGACAGGTATCCGGCAAAATTCAATGGATCTTAACATTTTTGATGCAATTCGGTGCTATAATGAGACTGGTTCCCCCGATGGACCGCTCCGGTCCGGCGGGAATCGCCCCCTATGCTTCCGAACACTTCATCTGAACGGAGAACAGACAATATGAAGGCAGCAGGCAAGAAAACCGCAACCAAAAAAACGACGAAGAAACGCGGCAAATCGAAATTTCCAAAAGTCCCCGTCGCCATCGCGGCGATTGTTATCGCGGCGGCGGTATGCGCGCTGGTGCTGGGCTCAGTCTACGTCAAGGGCGTGGAGACCGTCTATCCCAAGCTGACGGTTAACGGCATCGACGTGGGCGGCATGACCAAACAGCAGGCGACGGACGCCGTCGCAGCCGAACTTGACGGCGAGGAGATCGACCCCGCCGTTTTGCAGAGCGTAGGCGTCACCGTAAAGACCAGCACGGGGCAGTCCCTCACGCTCAGCGGCAGCGATCTGGACGTTGACAGCAGCAACTACGCCTCCCTCAAGGCCAACACCATGGCCAACGCGGCCTACAGCTACGGCAGAGATGCGTCCCCTCTGAAAAACGCCCTGACGTATCTCAAGTGCTCCGTAAAGCCCGTGGATCTGGCCGTGGATCCGGATCTGGGCAGTCTGATCCGGTTCAACTCCGACTCGGTGTACAGCAAGGTCTACGACTTTGCCGAGGACTGCAGCGCGGCCTCCGCCGGGGAGACCTATGAGGTCAAGGCCAAGGAGATCGTGATCCACAAATCCGACGTGTGCTATGTGGCGGACGCCGACGCGATGTACCGCCAGGTCATGGACGCGCTGGATCAGTCCCTTGCCCAGGGAAGCCCCGTGGAGATCACTTATGAAATGCAGCCGGGCCAGACCAAGAGCGTGGATCTGAAATCCATCTACGACTCCGTATTTGTCGAGCCCGTGGACGCTTACTACAAGGACAACGTCCTCATGCCCGAGGTCGTGGGCGTGAGCTTTGATCTGGAAAAGGCCAAAACCCAGTATCAGCAGGCGGAAAACGGCAGCACCATCACCATCCCCCTGATCTTCACCCAGCCGGAGATCCTCAGCAAGGACCTGGGCGACGATCCCTTTGCCGACGTTCTGGTGGAGAAGAGCACTTCCCTGTCCGGCTCCTCCAGCAACCGCATTACCAACATCACCCTTGCCGCCTCCTACGTCAACGGCACGATCCTCGCCCCCGGAGAGATCTTCTCCTTCAACGACACCGTGGGCCAGCGGACCCCGGAAAAGGGCTTCAAGGAGGCCGGCGCCTACTCCGGCGGCAGAACCATTCAGGAGTACGGCGGCGGCATCTGCCAGGTGTCCTCCACCCTGTATTACTGCTCTTTGAAGACGAAGATGGAGATCGTGGAGCGCTATGAGCACATGTTCCTGGTGGGATACCTGCCCATGGGCATGGACGCCACGGTCAACTGGGGCACGCTGGATTACCGCTTTGCCAACACCAGCAAATTCCCCATCAAGATCGAGGCGTACGTCTCCGGCGACTACCTGACGGTGCGCTTCTATGGGACGAATCTCTCCGATGAGACGGTGGATCTGGACTACTACGTCACCGATACCATCGACTACAAAACCATTGAGAAGGAGGATCCCAGCGTCACCAGCGGCTCTGTGATCGACACCTCCGGACACACGGGCTACGTGGTGGAGACTTACCGCTATACCTACGACAAGGACGGCAACCTGATCGATACGGAATATATTACCACCAGTGAATATTCCAGCCAGGACCGGGTGATCCTCGTTCCCGTGAAGAAGGAAGAGACGCCTGCGACGCCAACGACACCCACCACGCCGACAGAACCCACGACGCCCACAACACCCACGGAACCCACGACACCGACAGAGCCCACGACGCCAACGGAACCCACAACACCCGCTGAACCTGTAACACCTACCGAGCCCACAGAACCCACAGAACCAACGACCCCCACCACACCCACCGAGCCCACAGAGCCGGACCCCGGTACCGGCGGGGAATCCGGAGAGACACCCGTGGAGGGAGACGATCCCGGCCTGTAAGACAACACAGAACGCCCCTGAGATGTTCAATGAACGTCTCAGGGGCGTTTTTGACAGGCTTGCCGGTCAGGCCGGGGTGAAGGTAAAGCGTTCCCGGATGCCGTGGGAGTCCACGTCGTAAACGACGCTCCCGTCCGGCAGATCGGTACGGGTAAAGACGGCGTCGCCCTGGACCCTCTGCCGGATATAGGCGTCCAGGTTCCGGGCGTCCACCTCCTCAAAGAAGGGCCGTGCCTTGCCGCTGCAGTTGCTGAAGATCTCACAGATCACTTCGTATTTCATAA
>ONVR01000309.1 GCA_900321335.1 uncultured Eubacteriales bacterium
ACCGTGTCCGCATCCAAGGCGGACAAATACTACGAGTGCAAGTACAAATTCTTCATGCAGTACGGTCTGCGGGCAAAGCCCCGGAAAACAGCGGGTTTTGACGCGCCGGTATATGGCACGTTTATCCACTATCTGCTGGAAAACGTGATCAACGAACTGAAAGCGACCGGCGGGTTTCAGGGTGTTTCCCCCGAGCGCAGCGCGGCGCTGACGGCCAAATACGTGGCCGCTTACGTCAACGACGTTCTGCTGCAGTTTGCCGGAAAAAACGAGCGATTTATCTATCTGTTCAACCGTCTGGCGGAGGACGCAGGACAGATTGTCTGGACTATGATCCGGGAACTGTCGGACTCTGATTTTTCACCCGTCGATTTTGAGCTTGCCATCGGTCCCGGCACCGACGTGGTTCCGCCGGAGCTGACCGACGGACAGACCCAGATGGTAATCGAGGGCTTTGTGGACCGGGTTGACGGCTGGATCCACGGGGACAAGCTCTATCTTCGGGTGGTGGACTACAAAACGGGACGAAAAAAACTCAGCCTGTCCAACATCTGGTACGGCATGGGGCTGCAGATGCTGATCTATTTGTTCGCCCTGGAAAAAAGCGGTCAGGCCCATTATGAGCGCCAGATCGTCCCGGCGGGCGTCCTGTACGCGCCGGCCCGGGAGGAAATGCTCTCCATGCCCCGCGGCGCAAGTGATGAGGAGATCGAAAAACAGCGTCTGAAAAGCATCCGCCGCAGCGGGCTGCTTCTGGATGACGCCGATGTATTGGAGGCCATGGCCCACGGAGAGGGGAAAGCCTATCTCCCCGTGAAATTCGGAAAGGACGGCGAGGCCGCAGGGGAGAGCCTGGCGTCTCTTGAACAGCTGGGAGCCTTGTCCCATCATATCGACCAAAAGCTGCTGGAGATCGGCAGAGAGCTTCACAGCGGTAAAATCGAGCTGGATCCCTTTTACAAGAGCAGCAGCGACAACGCCTGTCAGTTCTGCGATTTCCGGCAGGCGTGCCATTTTGACGAGGAAAACGGGGATCGGGTACACCGGATCACCCGGCTGAAGACCCCGGAAGTCTGGGAAAAAATTACGGGACAGGAGGCGTGACATGGACGGGAATGTGCAATATACCCCTCAGCAGCAGGCTGCCATAGACAACCGGGGCGGCGCACTGCTGGTGTCCGCCGCGGCCGGATCCGGGAAAACCAAGGTTCTGGTAGAACGGCTCATGCGCCGGGTGGAGCAGGACCACGTGGACATTGACAGCTTTCTGATTATTACCTATACAAGAGCGGCCGCAGGCGAACTGCGGACCAAGATCATGCAGGAGATCTCCAGACGCATCGCTGTCACACCGGCGGACCGACATCTGCGCAGACAGCTCGCTCTGTGCCAGAAGGCGCAGATCAGCACCATCCACAGCTTCTGCACCGAGCTGATCCGGGAAAACGCCCAGGCACTGGACCTGTCCGCCGATTTCCGTGTAGCGGATGAAGACGAGATCACCGTTCTGCAGGGCGAGGTACTGGAACGGCTTTTGGATGAAAAATATGGCAAGATCGGCCAGAACGACGCCTTTGCCATGCTGGTCAACACCCTGGGCGCCGGGCGGGACGACTCAGCGCTGATCCAGATCGTTCTGGAGCTCAACGCCAGACTGCAGTCCCATGCCTTCAAGGAGCAGTGGATCGCCAGGCAGCGGGATAACGTCACCCTTACCGGTATCACTGACGTCTCCCAATGTGTGTACGGCCGTTTTCTCATGGGCATCTATAAGCGGACGGCGCAGTATTGGCTCCGGAAGATGACCTGGGCCTATGAGCAGATCGCCGACGATCCTGATATTATGAAGGGCTATGGCGACGGCTTTCTTGTCCCCATAGAGCAGCTGCGGCGCTTTATCGCCGCCTGCGATGTTGGTTGGGATGAGATGCTCAAATACCGGGAGCTGACCTCTCCGCGGGTCAAGGCGGTTCGCGGAAAGGAGTTTGACCGGGTCAAGGCCGTCCGGACCCGCTATAACCGGGAGATCCGCTCCAAGCTGATGGAGAAACTGGACGGCACCAGCGGGGAACTGCTGGAGGATATGCGTGCGGTTGCGCCTGCAGTCAACGCCCTGCTGGATCTCGTGATGGA
>ONVR01000305.1 GCA_900321335.1 uncultured Eubacteriales bacterium
CCGCGGGGATGGTTTGCTTTTGGCTTACGCCTCTACGGTGATCCGGTTGCCCACCAGATCCACGCCGGTGACCTTGCCGGTGATGACCGTCTCCAGACCCATAATGTCCGTGAGGATGATCTTGTCGTCCACCAGTCTGAGATTGCTCACGTATTCACAGACCTGCTTTTCCTCGCCGCCGACGATCTGAAACACTTTGGAAAGGCACATTTACGCGTCCTCCTTCGGCGTCTGCAGCAGCGCCAGGGCCTGGGCCAGCAGATCGTTGCCCTGGCCGTAGCAGGTCACGCCCTGCTCGATGAGGGCGGCGGCCTCGTGCTGCCCCATGGCCTCCAGCTTGTGGGCAAGGCCGTGGATCTCCTCGGCGTGGGAGCGGTTGTGGTCCAGCATATAGCTCACCAGAGCCACCGTCTGATCGGATACGGTGCCCTGGGCGCCGTCGTGATGGTGGTGATGGGGATGCTCCCCGTGGCAGTGGGTATGGTCGTGGCCGTGTGTATGTTCATGTCCTTCGTGCATAGGTAAGACCTCCCGTTTGTTGATGGTACTTAGATGGTATCACAGACCCGGCGCTCTCCACAACCCCCGCCGGGGGTTATTTTTGTACGTCCGTCAGCGGAGGCCCTGCTCCTGCCGGTAATACCAGGTCAGCCGGCTCATGGCTGCGCCCATGACGTACCACAGGGTCTCGTAGTGCATGTACTGCAGGGCGTTTTCGTCGAACAGGTACTTGATCTGGGCGGGGAACTCCTCGTCCCCGTCCCAGAACTGAAACAGGATCCGAAAGTCCGCAAAGACCGGGATGGCAAAGCCCACGTCCGCCTTGGTCTCCGGGGTGCCGCCCAGACGCCGGCAGGCCCGGGCCAGCGCCTCCGGGTGCCCGGCGAACCGGGCCGCGTCCCCCTCGTGGCTCAGGGTCCGGTCGTGCCCGGCGCCGATAACGCCGCCCAGACCGCTGATGGAGGACCAGGTCCCCTTTGCCCGGGGCCGCCGGGGCGAGAGGGTCAGCAGATCAAAAACGGCCATGGACTCGTTTACGGTGCTCTCCAGGGGGTAATCCCAGGGCCCGTCGGGGAGCAGCTCCGCCGTCCGCCGGTCCAGCTTCACGGGCTGGGAGAACAGGTGGAAATACAGGTAGTCCCCGTCATGCCGCAGGTCCCAGCGGGCAATGGCCGCCTGCTGGTCGGACTGGAGAAAAAGCGCCCTTGCGGCAAGCTCCATCTTTTCGTAATTGGTCGCCATGGCTGCACCCTCCCGGAACGTTTTTTCCAGTATAGCAGATTTCCCCGGAAATGGAAAGGCCGGAGCTGCCCGCCCCCGAAAAGAGGTTAGGGAAAACAAATTGTTCAACTTGACCCGGGCACCGGCAAATCCGGCTGCCGTTTCTTGCAAAATAATGGTTGCATTCCCCCGGAGAGCGATGTAAAATGAGGTGAACTCAATAGAGCGGTAAGGTGTCGGAGCATTGCTCCGATGAAAAGGGAAACAGGTGAAAGTCCTGTACGAACCCGTCACTGTAAGCAGCGTGCGAAAGCCGATCGTGCCACTGGGAAACCGGGAAGGCGGCTGACGCGGTAAGCTGTAAGTCAGGAGACCTGCCTGCCGTTTGACCGTGGCCACGAGGAATTGGCAATGCGGATCGCTGACGCCGGGAAAACCGGCCAAACAACTTGCGTAAAAGCGCCCGCCTTGTGCTGCACAGGGTGGGCGCCTTTATATGCCCCAATCATATTTTACGGAAGGAAGGAAAAACAAATGAGAAAGAATAAGACCCTGCGTCTGCTGGCGCTGGTGCTCTGCTTTGCCATGGTGTGCGGCCTGTGTCTGTCCGCCTGCGGCAAGCAGGAGGCCCAGGAGCCCGCGCAGACCGAAGAGCCTGCCCAGACCCCTGAGCAGACCCCCGAGGAGACGACGGAGCCGGAAGAGCCCGCCCAGCCGGAGGAGCCCGAGACGCCGGAGGAGCCCGCTGCCGCCTCTGACAAGGCGATCCTGGTGGTGAGCTTCGGCACGAGCTTCAACAACTCCCGGAACATCACCATCGGCGGCGTGGAGAACGCCCTGCGGGAGGCGTTCCCGGACTACCAGATCCGCAGAGCCTTCACGGCCCAGATCATCATCGACAAGCTGGCCCAGCGGGACGGGATCGTCATCGAC
>ONVR01000304.1 GCA_900321335.1 uncultured Eubacteriales bacterium
CATTGGGATAAATTTTCCGGAGCCGGGAAAAACAGGGTTGACAAAAATACCCCCATGCGGTATACTGCCAGTGGAACAAAATACGGGACGGGGGTAATTTCGTCCCGGGGAACGGAACGTATGCCAAAGGAGGTTGGTCATGGAACAGTATATTGTGACGGGTATGACCTGCGCCGCCTGCCAGAACCGGGTGGAAAAAGCGGTGTCCGCGGTGCCGGGGGTGACCTCGTGCTCCGTGTCGCTGCTGACCAATTCCATGGGGGTCGAGGGCACGGCGTCGGAGGCGGCCATCGTCAAAGCGGTGACGGACGCCGGGTACGGCGCCTCGAAGAAGGGCGCCGCGTCGGAGCGCGCGTCGTCTCTTGCCGACGACGAGGAGGCTCTGAAGGACCGGGAGACGCCGAAGCTGAAAAAGCGGCTCATCGCCTCGGTGGGATTTCTCATCGTGCTGATGTACCTGTCCATGGGACATATGATGTGGGGCTGGCCCCTGCCCCATTTTTTCGATGATAACCACGTGGCCATGGGTATCGTCCAGATGCTGCTGGCGGTCATCATCATGGTCATCAACCAGAAGTTCTTTATCAGCGGCTTCAAGAGCCTGCTCCACGGCTCGCCCAATATGGATACCCTGGTGGCCATGGGCTCCGGCGTGTCCTTCGTCTGGAGCGTATACGTGCTGCTGGCCATGACCCGGGCCCAGACCGACGGCAACACCGAGGCGGTCATGGGGTATATGATGAACTTCTACTTCGAGACGGCGGCCATGATCCTGACCCTCATTACGGTGGGGAAGATGCTGGAGGCCATGAGCAAGGGCCGCACCACCAACGCCCTGAAGAGCCTGATGAAGCTCGCCCCCAAAACGGCGGTGCTCTTCCGGGACGGGCAGGAGGTGGAGGTTCCCATCGAGCAGGTCCAGCGGGAGGATATCTTTGTGGTCCGCCCCGGTGAGAACGTGCCGGTGGACGGCGTGGTCATCGAGGGCAGCAGCGCCGTCAACGAGTCCGCCCTGACCGGCGAGTCCATCCCCGTGGACAAGACCGTGGGGGATCAGGTCTCCGCCGCCACCATCAACCAGTCCGGGTACATCAAGGCCAGGGCCACCCGTGTGGGGGAGGACACCACCCTGTCCCAGATCATTCACATGGTCAGCGACGCGGCGGCCACCAAGGCCCCCATCGCCCGGATCGCCGACAAGGTGTCGGGGATCTTCGTCCCGGCGGTGCTGGCCATCGCCGTGGTGACGCTGATCGTCTGGCTGCTCACGGGCCACAGCGCCGGTGAGGCCATTGAGCGGGCCGTGGCCGTGCTGGTCATCTCCTGCCCCTGCGCCCTGGGTCTTGCCACACCGGTGGCCATCATGGTGGGCAACGGCATGGGCGCCAAAAACGGCATTTTGTACAAAACCGCCGTCTCCCAGGAGGAGGCGGGGAAGGTGGATATCATCGCCCTGGACAAGACGGGCACCATCACCTCCGGCGAGCCCCGGGTCACCGACGTGATCCCGGTTCAGGGCGTCACGGAGACGGAGCTGCTGCAGCTTGCCATGGACCTGGAGCAGAAGTCCGAGCACCCCCTGGCCAGAGCCATTATGACCCGTGCCGGGGAGCTGAACATGACCGCGGCGGCGGTGGAGGACTTCTCCGCCCTGCCCGGCAACGGCCTGACGGCACGGCAGAACGGCCGGGAACTCTTCGGCGGCTCCGGCAAGTTCATGACGGAGAAATTCGGCGCGGACGGGGAGATCACCCGCCGCTCCCGGGAGCTGGCGGAGCAGGGCAAAACGCCCCTGTTCTTCGCCCGTGACGGGGTCATCGCCGGGGTCATCGCCGTGGCGGACACCATCAAGGACGATTCGGCCCAGGCGGTCCGGGAGCTGCAGAACATGGGCATCGAGGTGGTCATGCTCACCGGCGACAACGAGCGCACGGCCAAGGCCATCGGCGACCAGGCCGGGGTGGACCGGGTCATCGCCGGGGTCCTGCCCGACGGAAAAGAGGCGGTCATCCGGGACCTGCAGAAGCGGGGCAAGGTGGCCATGGTGGGCGACGGCATCAACGACGCGCCGGCGCTGACCCGTGCGGACATCGGCGTGGCCATCGGCGCCGGGGCCGACGTGGCCATCGACGCGGCGGACGTGGTGCTCATGAAGTCCCGGCTCACGGACGTGTCCGCGGCCATCCGGCTCAGCCGGGCGACGATCCGCAACATTCACGAAAACCTGTTCTGGGCGTTTTTCTACAACGTCATCTGCATCCCGCTGGCGGCGGGGCTGTACTCGGCCCTGTTCGGCTGGCATTGGGAGATGAACCCCATGATCGGAGCGGCGGCCATGAGCCTGTCCTCCTTCTGCGTGTGCATGAACGCCCTGCGGCTGAACCTGTTTAAGGTCCATGACCCCTCTCACGACAAAAAACGCGGCAGAAAGGCCGCGGCCATCCCGGCACAGCCGGAGAATCTTGAAACGGAAAAGGAGATCACGACAATGACAAAGACCCTGAGAATCGAAGGCATGATGTGCGGCCACTGCGAGGCCACCGTGAAGAAGGCCCTGGAGAGCCTGGAGGGCGTGCAGAGCGCCGCCGTCTCCCACGAGGCGGGCACCGCCGTGGTGGAGCTCACCGCGGACGTGGACAACGCCGTGCTCACCAAGGCGGTGGAGGACAAGGACTATAAGGTCCTGGGCGTAGAGTAAAAACGGAAAAGGCCGCCCGCGCTTTTTTGCGCGGGCGGCTTTTTCGCTTTTCGGGAACAAACGTCCCCCACACTCGTCATAAAGGTATCCTGAAACGAGAGGTGATCTCTGTGAAAAAGATTTTAGCGCTTCTTCTGAGCTTCGCGCTGGTGCTGGGCCTTGCCGCCTGCGGCGGGAAACCCGCCGGCCCGGACGCATCGGATCCCGGTGAAAGCGCCCGTGGGGTCCGGACCCTGGCGGCCGCCGCATACCCGGAGATGGCCCCCTATCCCAACGAGGAGGACTACTACGACAAAAGCGGGGAATGGGACGACGAGAGCTACAGCGAGGACTGGGACAAGTGGCGGGACAGCCGTGCGGCCATCCGGCCGGAGGACCCGTCTTAC
>ONVR01000298.1 GCA_900321335.1 uncultured Eubacteriales bacterium
GACCTGCTGATTACGAATCAGCTGCTCTACCGACTGAGCTATACCAGCGTGTACTTTTTGATCAGCGGCGCTTAGTATAACACATTAAATTCAATTCGTCAACCGATAATGTTTCAGCTTTTTTTGAAAGCTGTAGGGTTTACAATGATGTGTGACAGAAAGTGAAAAAAAGATAGCGAATAGGAGTGAGATTTAATTTGTCAAGGTGATTTTCTGTATAATTTTATATCTGCGCAAAGAAGCGCTTTGAGAATCGTCGCAAAACTCAGGGGCACAGTTCATTCATATAACTGTGCCTCTGAGTTGCTTTGTCAAAGGTCATCTTCTGGTGTGTCTAGTTTTTCCCTGCCGAAGGATGCACTTTCGCTGTGACCTGTACATTGAGCCTGTATAAGCTTCGATCTGCGTACATATATCTCCCAGAGAAGACAGCGGCAGCAGAAAGCTAAAACGGATCTGATATGCTTCCTCTAATCTCAGAAGAAAAAGCGCCACACCAATTTCATCTAGTCCCAGCTCGGAAAATGACAACTCCTCACTGTCCGATGAAAAATTGCGCTCCGGGAAAAAATCCAGCGCAGCTGCGAGAACACTCACACGGATTTCCGCGTGACCGAGTGCACTGCGATCAATTCTTTGCATCTCATTCGCCTCCTTATTTTTCCTTCCGCGGTGGATACGCCGGATGTGCATGATCACCGAGGAGGAAGCGCAGTCCAATCACAAAATCTCTCTCATCCTGCATAACCCGGCATTCATCGCCGAGCTCTGCATCATGGTTTACATTCAGCAGCCCTATATTTGTGCCCTCACCGGGCTTTGCATGTCGGTCAATGCGGTTCCGGAAGGAAAAGCAGACGAACTCCCGATCTATGAAATTCCGGATGCGAATAGGACTGGAAATATCTGAATACTTCTCAATATTCGAGCTCAGATTATCCAGTGTCCGCTTGAGATAGGTCTCATGAAAGAAAATGCAGACATCCGGCCAACTCAGATCGGCATCAATGAAACGACCGCGACGGGAAAGATACCCTACCATCTCGGAGAGCGGACTGTGCAGCGCCTGCTTCAGCGAACACAGCGTCGGTGTCACAGCGGTATTGGTGTCGGGCTGCTTGGAGTACCGAAAAATGTTGTCGGAAAGCTGCTTGATCTGTCCGGCATTTTCGTCAATTCAAATAGTCTTTCATTTGATTCTCACTTTCATATTTTCCGCAGCGCAGTATCTCCATACAAATCATCAGCTTTGTCAAAGGCGTGCGCAAATCGTAGGACATTCCAGTAATCATGGACTGGTTGTCGAGCACAGACGCGGCTCCGCGTCGCGCTGCGCACGAAAAGCAAGACGCATGGCGTCCAGTCCCCGGACAAGGCGTCCCAGCTCGTCCGTTCCCTTCACAATGATGGGGTGGGTCAGATCACCGCCCTCCAACATCTGGATTTCTTCACTTAACACACAAATATAGCTGACGACCTTCCGTGCGCCCCGCAGGAAAATCAGCACAAATACTATGACACAAAACAGGGTTTCATCGATGGTCATCCAGTTCTGATACTCATAGATAACGTTCACGATTAGAAACAGCTCAGCATCCCCATCGCGAAAGGAAACGGAATAATAGGAATGCCGGTTCATAACCGGAGTATATTTCCATAGGCTCTTTCTTCCCCATGAACGGCCAGACCATATACGCATACGCGTCTATGATGAGCAGCATGAACAGGTCACTCTCCACGACGGCAACGGCGTCCCAGTCGTGGAGAATGGCGCAGGGATTTCGCTGGATACTGTTCAGATCGGCTCCGCATTATTTCAGAATCCGCTTTGGAATGGCATAATACGCAGAAAGATAATCTGCGTTTCGAAACGGCGTGATCTCACCGTTTCTGCACTTGAGATAAATTGGCATGCTTAGATTTTTGTTCTCCTTTCACGAGGGAATAGCATTCTCTATTATATAACGATATTAGCGCCATATAAATATTCCTATTATATTGAAAATATTTTTCCTTTTCCTGATTTTATTCTATACTTTTTACTGTACCAAAACATCCCAGCAACTATCATATGTGAAATTTTGCTAAAAGTATATTTTTTTCATAAATGAATAAGTCCCGCTCGAATCCAAGAGAACAATCTTGGTTTCGAACAGGGCTTAGCTATAGACCTAATTAATTAAAAATTCTGCCCGTAATAGGCGTTCTTGCCGTGTTTGCGGAGGAAGTGCTTATCTAGCAACGCCTGCTGCATTCCGCCCTTTTCGGGGTTAATCACCATGGCGTGCCAGTCCATGAAGGCGACCTCCTCCATGACCACCGCGTTGTGGACAGCGTTCATGGCGTCCGTGCCCCAGGCGAAGGGGCCGTGACTGTGGACGACCACGCCGGGAATGGCGGCCGGGTCTTTATCCGCAAAGGTTTCAACAATGACCTTGCCGGTCTCTTTCTCGTATTCGCCCTTGATCTCCGCCTCGGTCATCTTCCTCGTACACGGAATATCTCCGTAGAAGTAGTCCGCGTGGGTGGTGCCCATGGCAGGGATGCCCATGCCGGCCTGCGCGAAGGTCGTCGCCCACCGGGAATGGGTGTGGACGATGCCGCCGCAGTCCGGGAACGCCTTGTAGAGCTCCACGTGGGTGGCGGTGTCGCTGGAGGGCTTCCATATGCCCTCGACCACGTTTCCGTCAAGGTCAACGACCACCATATCCTTCGCGGTCATCCCCTCATAGGGCACGCCGGAGGGCTTGATGACCACGAGGCCGCTTTCTCGGTCGATTCCGGATACATTGCCCCACGTGAAGGTTACAAGACCATACTTCGGCAGCAGCAGATTTGCCTCGCAGACGGTCCTTTTCAGTTCTTCCAGCATCAAAATACCTCCACGGCGGTCTTTTCCACGGGGAAGGCCGCTTTATATGCCGCAAGGAACTTGTTGAAGCCGTCAATATCCGCCTTGTCCGCCATGACCGTGGAGGACTTGGCACCGTAGAACACCTTGTTGTCCAGATAATCCGGCAGGCTCTCGCCCTCATCCTTCCACAGCATATAAGCGCACAGCAGCGCCATACCGTAGGGGCCGCCCTCGCCCGCCGTCTCCATGACGGAGACCGGCGCGTTCACAGCCGCCGACAGAAGCTTCTGCCCCACGCCGGGCGTCTTGAAGAAGCCGCCGTGACCGCAGAGCTTGTCCACCTGCACGTTCTCTTCCCCGGTCAGGATGTCAAGACCGATCTTCAGCGTGGCAAGGGCGCTGAGGAGATGGGTGCGCATGAAGTTTGCAAGAGAAAGCTTCGCATCCGGCGTGCGGAGGAACACGGGCCGACCCTCGTTCAGGTCAGTCACACCCTCGCCGGAGTAATAGTTGAAGCTCAGAAGTCCGCCGCAGTCAGCATCGCCCTCCAGCGCCTTGTTGAAGAGCATGGTGAACAGTGTTCCCCTGTCCACGTCTGCGCCGATCAGACCGGCAAATTCGCCGAAGAGGCTGACCCAGGCGTTGATGTCGCTGGTGCAGTTGTTGCAGTGCACCATGGCGACGGGAGCTCCCGCCGGAGTAGTGACCATGTCGATCTCCCGGTGGACGCCGAGAGCATGGTCAGTGACGAGCATGGCGAAGTCCGAGGTGCCGGCGGATACGTTGCCGGTACGAACCCGGACGGAGTCGGTAGCGACCATGCCGGTGCCCGCGTCGCCCTCACAGGGAGCCACAGGGATGCCGTGCCGAAGGTCACCCGCCGGGTCGAGGAATCTTGCTCCCGCCTCGGTGAGAGTTCCGCCGCAGTCACCCGCGTTGAGCACCTTGGGGAGAACATCCCGGAGCTTCCACGGCTGACCGTGGACAGCGTCAAACTTCTGTACCATGGCCTCATCGTAGTCCAGTGTGTCGCTGTCAATGGGGAACATACCGGAGGCCTCACCCACGCCCATGACCTTCTCGCCGGTGAGTACATAGTGGATGTACCCTGCAAGCGTTGTGAGCTGAGCGATGTCCTTCACGTGCTCCTCGCCGTTCAGGATTGCCTGATAGAGATGGGCGATGCTCCATCTCTGGGGGATGTTGAAATCAAAGAGCGCGGAGAGCTTTTCCGCCGCCTCGCCGGTCATGGTGTTGCGCCATGTGCGGAACTCTGCCAGCTGCTTACCGTCCCTGTCGAAGGGCAGATAGCCGTGCATCATGGCCGACACGCCGATAGCGCCCACAGTGGTCAGGGTCACGCCGAATTTTTCCTTCACGTCCCGTTTGAGATCGGCGTAGCAGGCCTGCAGACCGCCGTGGATCGCGTCCATGGAGTATGTCCACACGCCGTTTACCAGCTGGTTTTTCCACTCATGGCTGCCGGAGGCGACGGGAATATGCTTTTCGTTCAAGAGGACGGCCTTTATGCGGGTAGAGCCAAGCTCGATACCCAAAACAGTATTTTTCAATTCCATTACTTCAGTTTCCATACAAGATCCTTGATGAGCAGCTCCTCCTCGATCTTCTCGGGAGTGCTGTCCTTATTGATGTATACGAACTCGATGTCCATCATTCTCGCCCAGTCGCGCATCTGCTCGGCGGTGACGTCGTAGGAAAGCACGGTGTGGTGGGCGCCGCCGGCGGTGATCCAGCATTCCACGCCGGTGGTAAGATCCGGCATGGCTCTCCACATGACTCTCGCCACGGGGAGGTTGGGCATGGGCATGATGGGCTTCACGGCCTCGATGTCCTGCACGATGAGGCGCAGTCTGCCGCCCATGTCGATGAGGCTCGCCACGATAGCCTTTCCGGCCTTGCCCTCGAACACCAGACGGGCGGGGTCTTTCTCGTTCATACCGATACCGAGGAAGTGGGTCTCGATGCGGGGTTTATCCGCCGCGAGAGACGGGCAGACCTCCAGCATGTGAGCGCCCAGAGAGTACTCCTGTCCCTCAACAAGATGATAGGTATAGTCCTCCATGAACGCGGAGGCGCCGTTGCCGCCCTCGCCCATGGCTTTCATGATGGCGGTCATGGCCGCGACCTTCCAGTCGCCCTCGCCGCCGTAGCCATAGCCCTGCGCCATCAGATTCTGGGAGGCAAGACCCGGGAGCTGCTCCATGCCGTACAGATCCTGGAAGGTGTTGGAGAAGGCAAGGCAGCCCTCCCGATCCATCATCTTCTTGATGGCGACCTCTTCCTTTGCCTGATAGCGGATAGCGTCGATGTTGTCGGTGGCCACATCGTACTTTGCGAGGTACTCGGCCATCTTTTCCTCGACTTCGGCCTCGGTGACGGCGTTCATTTCCTTCACCAGATCGCCCTGTGCCCAGGTGTTGACCTGCCAGCCAAGCTTGAGCTGGACTTCCACCTTGTCACCCTCGGTGACGGCCACCTCACGCATATTGTCACCGAAGCGCATGACCTTCATCTGCTTCGACACCGCAACGCCAACCGCGGCCTTCATCCAGTCGGAGAGCCGGGAGATGACCTTTTCACTCTGCCAGTACCCGGCGATGACCTTCCGGGGCATGCGCAGGCGGGCGGCGATGAAGCCGTGCTCCCGGTCGCCGTGGGCGGCCTGATTGAGATTCATGAAGTCCATGTCGATCTCGTCGTTGGGAATCTCTTTATTATACTGGGTGGCAAGATGGCAGTACGGCTTCTGCAGGGACGCAAAGCCGTTGATCCACATCTTGCTGGGAGAGAAAGTGTGGCACCAGGTCACGATGCCGCAGCACTCGTCGGAGTAATTTGCCTCTTTTATAATGCGGGTGATACCCTCGCAGGTGACGCCGATGGTCTTAAATACCAGAGGATACGGGAGTTTCCTGCTCATCTCCTCCGCCATTTCTTTAGCTCTCGCCTCGACGGTCTCAAGAACTTCCGGGCCGTAAAGGAACTGCGAGCCGACTACAAACCAGAATTCTCTTATCTTCACAGCGTAACTCCTTCGTAATCAAACAAAAATCGAAGTAATTTTATCAACAAAAACCGCACTTTTCAAGTTGCTTTTATTGCTAAAAGGCCTTATCGGCACAGTATATCTCACCGTTCAAAGAATTGCTTTTGAAATGGGGCTGTCAGCAAAACCGACAGCCCCTTAAAAAATTAGGTAACACAAGTGGGAAGAAACGTGCGGATCGTGTTTGTTTGCTCGATTAAAAATCAGCAGCCGAACAGGGTGTTAAGTATGGTCTGTCCGTAGTATCCGTCACCGGTACCAAGGGTGTTAACCAGCAGCCATCCCAACAGGATGGAGCATACAAATGTGCCAAGCCATACGCTGTTTGTAAGCTTATACAGCTTTCTGTTCAGATAAGTGAACATAGGAACAGCAGTAACAAAGGAATAAGCACATACGAAGTCGCACACGAAGGTTCCGGTGAATTTCGCCTCAACGTTCAGCACGATGGCACTGACAAGGCAGAGAAGCGCAATGGGAGCGCCATTGATCAGAACGACAATCAGCGTATCAAGCCATTCCGGTCTGTCGTCTCTTACCATGTAGTTGGTAGCGCAGGCAGAGATGAACATCAGAGGCATGAACAGCAGCGTATTCTTGGCAACCAGATACCACTGGTCTGCATTTACATAGGAGAAGGCATTCTGCCATACTCTCAGATCCTGGCCGAACAGATAGGTCAGAGCACCGTTTATTGTGTAGCCCACGACCACTACCAACAGGGAATACACAAAATACTTGAGTATTTTCCCGATGGGGATATTGATGTTCAGTGCCGCAATACCGAGCTTCTCTCCTCTGGCCTTCTGCCAGATTGCGATGCCGACCATTGCAATCAGGTCTACGAGCGCAACAAACATGAAGAAAAAGAGTGTTATGCAGGCAGGCTTTGAAAGCGGTGTGGTGAGCGGAATCATGTACTTACCGAAGAAAGGAGGTGCAATGGCGAACCAATTCTTATTAGCTTTCCAGAAGATATATGTTGCAGCGACAAATGTCACGACAGCGAAAAGCCAATACTGTGATTTTGTGAACTTGGTCTTTTTGGACTCACCGAGTTCAATGACAGGAACGATACCCTTTTCATTGTGGGAAATATATGCAGCCAGAACAACCACAATGCCGAGGAAAGCCAGCACTGTAACAGCGTTAGCCGCTACACGGCCTGCGAAGATGGAATCATAGTTATCCATCGGAACGGTGTTGGGATCAGACAGTTCGCCGCAATTGTAACCCAGAGTCTGTGTGAAGAACTCAATCATGGCGGCATTTGTCTTTACAGAAATAGTTTCCTTGCAGTGATCCTCACCGGGAGATACATGGAACACGCGGAGCGTTCTGTTCTCTATTGCCTGAGCCAGTGCGGCATTGTTCAGAACCGTATCCTGCTCAAAGGTGCCGATGATTTCATTTGTTTCATTCTGGTCGTCAAGGTTGTAGTATTTGTCAACAGTCATGGGAACCGTTGAATACCATCCCTGCTGCTCATGGTCATGAGTACCGAAGTCAAATACGAATTCATCATACTCGCCGTCTATAAAGCCCAGATTCACCTTCGCGCATCTCTGAACCTCATATCCGCCGACCGTGAATGTCTGGACCGTGTTGATTTCAGCACGGTCAATACCGGTTACTATGAAGGATATTACCTTATCTGAATAGTCGGCAAGCTCTTCCTCATAGCGGTAATTGAAATACTGCAGCTGGGTATCATCCAACTTCTCTGCCGCGAGAGCAGCGGCATCCTCGTAAATCTCATCTTCTTCAAACGTGATTCCCAGTTCGTCTGACATGACATTTATCATGATGTCATTCAGTGACAGGTAATTTGCCGTCTGCAGAAGCATCTGGTCTGCTCTGTATGAACCCATGGAATGTCCGATAACACCGATTCTGGTCTCATCGACAAAAGTAATGCTCTTTACGTAATTGTAAGCATCCAGAAAGCCTGCAGGTGTTGCGCGGTTGTTGTATCCATCCAGACCCTGATCTCCGTCATCATAGCCGGAGTGCTCCGAATGCCCCTGTCCATAGGCGCTGAACGCAAAGACAACGTATCCGCGTCTTGCAAATTCGTTAGAGAAGTTTTTTGCCACGCCGAACGAGTTTGCGCCGCCATGCGCGACAATTATCGCGGGTAAATTGTCATGGCTGTTCGTACCCCACGGATAGAACAATTCGCCGGTCAGCTTGCCACCGCGGTAGTCTATGCTGATCTGCTCCGACTTGACCTTGCAAAAATCTGACTCAAACAGGATTCCTACAAAGCCGAATACCAGAGTAATTACTAGCAGCAGTGCCAGCAGCGCTTTGCAGCCTTCTCTGGTTTTTAGTGAAAACTTCATACTCTTTTCCAGCCTCCCAATTAAGTATTAGTTATATTTTTATCCAGTGTCGCGATCACCGGACAAATTACTTAGTCAGCGGGTTTGTAGTTTCTCGGCAGATAGCAGCAACACATTATAAGGAAGTTGCTGTATATAAGCCTTTGCTCAAACTTTCCCCTGTTTCGACTGTATTATACCGTTTGATCCCTGATAAATAAAAGTCTTCTTGTGTCGAGTAATTGACATTTATTGTTCTATATATTATATTAAAATATTAAAACTGAACAAATTGTAAATGAAGGACTTGTTGAATATGCCCGCAAAATTCGAAAACAAACTTCAGAGAATAGATTCACGTATTTGGGTAGGTAAGTACCATACTCTGCACAATTTGCCGCACTGGCACCTTGCTCCTGAGCTCATTGCCTGTCAAAGCGGATCGGCAACCGTAGTCGTTGAGGGACATTCATTGTGCATAACCGCCGGTGAGGTGGCTGTCTGCCACGGCGGGAGTATCCATTTCATCAACACCGAGCAGAACGGCCTCCTGCTGGTGGCGCAGGTCGACCCCGCGCTGGTCGAATCCATCGTCGGGCAGAGACGGCTCAACGACCTTGTTTTCAAGGACAAATTCGGCACCACGGACAGACTGGACGCGATCTTTGCCGAGCTGCAGGAGAAAAAGCCCTATTACTCTCAACGTGCCGACGCCATGATCAGCGAGCTCCTGATTGACATTTTCCGTTCGGAGCCCTCCAGCGCAAAGGCCGCCTCCAGAAGTTCAAACGCCTTTATTCGATACAAGGATCTTCTGCAGAAGATCGGCGAAAACTATGAATTCATTACCTTTCAGGATGCCGCATCCTTTATGAGCATGTCGGATGCCTATTTTTCAAAATTCTTTAAGAAGCTTTCCGGCATGACCTTTTCCGACTATCTGAATTTAGTGAAGGTGGATCGGGCAGTGGAAATGCTCCATCAGGATCCGTTCACCCCGTCAACTACGCTGATGCTGGAATGCGGGTTCAACACGCTCCGTCATTTCTACCGCGTTTTCAAGGAGTTCACCGGCTATGCTCCGGGGCAGCTTCCGCCTGACTTTTCCATCAATCTGCAGGCACTCAGTGATGATTCGTCCGGCTTTGACCCCACTTTGCCTTCCACAATCCAGCTTTAAGCGGCAATGCCATGTTCAAAAAGCGCGGCGGTGTACAATTTGTGTGCCCCCGTGCTTTTTTACTGCGTGTCGCCTCGTATCTTCCTCAGCCGCTTCATGATATCGGTTCTTCTGCCGTACTCCTCATACAGCTCAGAGTATATCTCAAACAGCTTTTCATATACCGCTGCATTTTCTCGGATGGGATGATAAACCGTTTCCGGTTCGTGCCTGTATTTTTCTACTATTGAGCCCAGATTCTTAAAGCCTCCGCCCTTTTCTGAGGCGGCAAAGCCCAGAATCGCGCTTCCCACTGCCGCAGAATACTGGTCATCAATAATGAAAATATCCCGGTTAAACACGTCGGCATATATTTGCATCAGCATGGGATTTTTCAGTGGAATCCCGCCTGAAGCGTAGACTTTGTCGATGGCAACGCCCTCTTTTATGAGCTGACTCACTATCTTCCATGCGCCGAATGCCGTTGCCTCCACCAGTGCGCGGTAGATATCCTCCGGCTTCGTTTCCAGCGTCACCCCGCAGATCAGTCCGGAAAGATCAAAATCCATCAGCGTGGAGCGAACGCCGTTTATCCAGTCCAGCGCGATCAGTCCCGTTTCCCCGGGCTTTTTCCCGGATGCCTTCGCTGTCAGGAGCTGCTGGATGGATATGTTTTTCTGCTTCGCCTCTTCATAATAGGCCTGAGGCACGCAGTTTTCACAAAACCAGGCGAAAATGTCTCCTACCGCCGCCTGTCCGCCCTCGTAGGCATTCATCCCCGGCATGATCCCATCAGGCACCACACCGTTGATGCCGTCCACTTCGCGGTATTCATCGCTGAGCATCATGATGCAGGTCGAGGTGCCGATGATCAGCAGCACATCTCCCTCCGATGTGACCTTGCTGCCGATGCTCGTCACATGGGCGTCCACTCCTGCGGCCGAAACCGGCGTGCCCGCCAGCAGACCGGTGAACTCCGAGGCTTCGGCGGAGATCACGCCCGCCACGTCGCCCGGCATGACCACCCGTGGAGGCAGCTTGCTGCGGAGATTTTTCAGCAGGGGATTGACTTTTTCCAGAAATCCCGGTGAAACGTCTCCCTCCGTTTTGCTGTAATACATTTTATACGCGGCGGAGCAGTAATTCCGAGATTCTTTTCCCGTGAGCTGCCAGACGAGCCAGTCTCCTACCTCGACCAATCGGCCGCACTTTTCATACAGCATGGGGGCTTCATCCGCAATCTGCGCGACTTTCGGAAGATAATGCTCTCCGGATATAAAGCTGCCGAACTGCTTGAGCCAGGGTACATTCTCAGCTTTTGCCAACGCGAGTATCCTGTCTGCCTGTCTCTGAGCAGCGTGGTGCTTCCACATTTTTATGTATGCGTGGGGCTCAGAGACGAAATTAATCAGTTCGCACAAGGGAACTCCGTCAATTGTTGTTGGCATCATGGTCGTGCTGGTAACATCAAGGCCAAGTCCTATTATCTGTTCCGGCTTGACGCCCGTATCCGCCATTAACCTCGGTATCAGAATATGCAGAGCATTCCTGTAATCCGCCGGGACCTGAAGAGCCCAGTTGGGCGGCAGCGGCGTACCGGCAGGGAGCGTGTCATACAGTACCCCGTGTGGGTATTCAAACACTCTTGTCGACACGACCTCGCCGTCTGACACGCGCATAAGCACTGCCCGTGCGGAAAGAGAGCCGAAATCAACGCCGATCGTATATTGTTTTGAATACTTAACGCTTTTAGTACTCATTGGCAACACCTTGTTTTTTCTCAAAGCTGTATCATTCTCTTCATGCGCATAAGGGTAAGGCGGTTTCTGACGGAGGGCGCATAGTGCAGGATCGTCGGGACATCCTCTTCCGCCACGCCTATACTCGCCGCCGTGCTCTTGCCGCCCAGCGCTGCAAGCTGTGATGCCACCTCAGCGCCGTTTGGAAGCTCAGCCACCACGCCCCGCACCGCCTGCCAGTTATTTGAAATGTCTTCCGGAGTTACCGCGGCAAGGCAGTCATCCTCGTTTTCCTTCAGTATTGCCTTTCCCAGTGTTTCTCCGAAGAAGTCTGTTATTTCGTCTGTGTCGAGAGGAGAATATTTTCGAAGATAAGGTGTGATATCCTCCACTGCGGCCAGCCGCTTGTACTCGTTGAGAGCATATATGGTGCCCACACCGGCTTTTTCCCCATGCATTGCCGGGAAGCTCACCTTCAGCTTTTCAGGCCCCATTTCAATGGTATGGGAAAAATGATGCTCTGTACCGGAGGCCGGGCGTGAATTGCCCATCATCTGCATGGCGAGTCCGCTCATGATCAGTGCATAGGTCACAGCCTCGTATGCGCAGTCCTCTCCGTTTTCTATTCCCCTGATGCACCCCACAGCCGTGTGGAGTGCTTCCTGCATGATGCTGAATATGCGCTCACAGAGATATTCCCCTGTGACGATATGGGAGATACGCCAGTCAGCCAGCGCGGTATATTTGGCCATGATGTCGCCTATTCCACTAACAGTGAGTTCACGGGGCGCATTCTTAATAATATCGATATCGGCAATGACGATTTCAGGGGCAACGGCCGGAAGTGTTTTTTTATAACCGTACCATGTCATGGCTGCCACGGTGCTGCAAAAACCGTCAACGCTGGCCGCTGTCGGGCAGGACACGAAGCGAATGCCCCGCTCGTGAGCACAGAATCTTGCAATATCATGGATCGTGCCGGAGCCGACAGCAAGGATTACCTCTATATCGTCTTCAAGAGCCGACAGCACCTTTGCCGTGGAGATCTCATTAGCATGCAGTCCTTCAGATTCCATGATGATTACCTGCTCTGCCATGGGATGACAGCCCTCTGTTGCTCTGAATGAATTTTCACCGTAGAGCGCACAGTATTTTCCCTCTATCCCATAGGCAGACAGATACTTATCGATCCTGCCCAGACATCCGGGTTCGATGATTGCAGCTTTGGTGTTTATTACATGGTTTTTCCCGCAGGAACATACTCCATTGTAATCAAAAGCGTTAATAATCATTACACATATCCTTATTTCAGCTTAAACATTTTTACATTTATACTAAGAGTTTATCATCCGAGGCAGTTCCCGTCAACGTCGCCAGGTAGCACTTTTGTAAAACAAATCATTCGTTTTTTGTACACATTGTACAATTATTAAGCACCCAAAACACAATCCTGTTTTTGCTCCACGATAACAGTAGGCAGATCCTTCACAGAGTTTCTTGTAAAATGAGACAGTGATGAAGCGGAATTTGCTCCACGAAAAAAGATTTCTCCGTTGTTGTTCATATTTCTTCCGTATCCTATCTTTCGTAACCTCTGTCCTTTTGTTTCCTCTGCTGCGGTTGCTCTCGCTCGTTCTGTTTCCTTTCCCATAGAATCCTCTTGACCTTTTGTTCCTCTGCGTAGAGGTCAAGCTTTCCGTCAACGGTCTGCTTTGCACTCGTCATACCCCAGAAATCAATGCCATTTGAATCAGTACGAATACGGCTTTCGGAAGCCTCTTCACATTCATTTCGGATGGTTTCTCTTGCATAGAAAAGCGCCACCGGATCAAGAGCGGCGCTCTGGGATTTCAGATCATTGTACTCCGCAAAAGCCTTTTCAAGCTCAGCAGTATACTTTTCTTCCTGCACAGACAGCCGTTTCACAGCCTGTTCCGTATCTGCCATCTCTTTCTTGAAATGACCGATCTCGGAATCGTCCTTGCAGCTCAGACTTTCGAGCAAACGTGCCTTCTCGGAACGCAGTTCTTCAATTTCTTCCGTAAGCGCGGCGATCCGCTGTGTAAGCTCCCTGTGCTGCAATACTTTGAACACCGGTGTGGCCTTCTTTTCAGCCGAAAGCTCTTTCTTTTCCTTCGTGCGCTCCTTTAGCTGCTTTACAGTCTCGGTGTAGTCCGCATAGAGCTCCTTTGCAGATTTCAGCCAGTCGGAGAATTTTCTCTTTCCGGTACGCGCTCGGTTGATACTGTATTGGAAGATGATCATATTCGCCCGCAGTTCTTCCATAGCCCGTGCCATAGCCGGAACCGTGTTTTTCACTGCCTGCATGAGTTTTCTGACGGCGGCTTTCAGCTCCCGGATAAGCGCATTGTCCGCCTTGATCTGCCTGTTCAGCTCACAGCGGTCAGAGACAAAGCTTTTCCGTTCCATGGCTCTGGCTTCCACACCCTCATGCACGGTAGGCTGTTCGTCAAGCCCAAGCTCGGCATAGCTTCTGTGGTCGATCCGTTCCTCGATACCGCTGCGCTCCAAAGCACGGTTGACGGTATCTGCCCAGGCAGAGCGCCACATGACAAGCTGTTCGTCGCTGTTCCATCGCTCGGTAATGGGATTCTGTCTGCCGAACTTTGTGCTTTTCGGATGCTTGTCTGCCCGTTCCAGACCTCGCGCTTCAGCCTCAGAGGGCGGCAGGTATTCCTTTTTCTTTTTGTCCACATAGTAGGGGTACTGTTTCTCCCAGCCGTCCGCCTGTGCCGCTTTGAACTCGGAAGCGGTAAAGCCCCGTTCTTCGCCGTCCCGGACGCAGAGATATTCCTTCTCTGTCTTGTACTGCCATTTGCCGTGTTCATCCAGCGGGCGCACCGTCAGCAGGATGTGAGCATGGGGATTGTGCCCGTCCGTATCATGAATCGCACAGTCGGCACACATTCCGTCCGAAACGAATTGCTCCCGGATAAACTCAGAGACAAGGGGCTGCCATTCCTCTTTCCCAAGCTCTATGGGCAGAGCAACGACAAATTCACGGGCAAGGCGGCTGTCCTTCGTCTTTTCTGTTTCTTCCACGGCATTCCATAGAACAGCGCGGTCTTGCCATTCCTTTGGGGCTTGCTCCGGCAGAAAGACTTCTTGCCATACAAGCCCCTGCTTGCATGTGTAGTCATGCTGTACGCCGTCATAGTCGTTATAGATGGCAGAACAGCTCATATACGCCGCCGCAGCGCAGGCACTTCGTCCATTACCACGACTTACGACCTTTGCTTCCAAATGATAAATTGCCATAGTAGATCACATCCTTTCCGGGGTACGCTGAAACGGCGTACCCTTGTTTTTGTTTCTTTTCCGAAAAAGAAAATGGACGGGCAGCAAGCCCCGTCCATAACTGCGAGAAAGCTGCCGGTGGCAGGTTTATCGCAGGGTGCGGAAGTGGGGTGGTCATTTTGACCCAGACCACTTTGAGCACCGTAGGCAATGACAGCAGCACCCGCAGGTGATGTGGCATTGTCTGGAGGCTCCCGCAGGAGCCGCATCCGCCTCGCAGAGCGCACGAGCCTGACCGGAGGGAGGGATACCACCGCCTGCTTCGCAGGTGGTGAGTAAGTGCGCCCTTCGGGATAAAAAAGAAGGACGCTCCGGTTTCCCGGAACGCCCCCGTCATGCTCAACGTAATGCCCATAGCAAAAAATCCTCCAGCTTTTCCAGATCCATCTCAGCCGCAGCCGGATAGACCCTCTCCAGAATAGCGCCCTCCTGGATCAGCCGCCGTGTCCGGGCCTTGCGCTCTTTCACCCGGTCTCTGGCCTGGGCTTCCTCCATGCGGTGCTTTGCCTGCAATAGTTTCTTCTCGTTCTCTGTCATTATTGTTGTTCCTTTCTGTCAAAATCTCAGTCATTAGCAGTAAAAACATAAAAAAGCACAGCCACTGGCACGATCCCGGAACGGTTCCGGGGAAAGTGACAGCGGCTGCGCGTGTCTGTGGTATCAGTTCTGAAAAAAGAAGCAGTAAAACCTTTCCTGATTGGCAGGGTCACA
>ONVR01000295.1 GCA_900321335.1 uncultured Eubacteriales bacterium
CAGCACCACAAAGGCGATGGACAGGGACAGACGGTTGGAGTTGGAGAAGAACAGCCGCTCCAGCTCTGTCAGCAGCGCGCCCATCCCGGCCCCGAGTGCCAGAGAGCAGGCAATCTCGATCAGGGGATTGACCAATACGGAAAAGATATTCAGTGCGCCGCCGTCGATGGCCTGGGCTACGCCGAAGGACACCGCAAAGACGATGAGGCCTACAGCGTCATCCAGAGCGACGATGGGCAGCAGCAGATCCGTCACCGGACCTTTTGCCTTATACTGTCTGACGACCATCAGCGTGGCGGCAGGTGCCGTAGCCGAGGCGATGGCACCGAGGATAATCGCCACCGGCAGGGACAGTACCTCAGGTCCCAGAATAAAATGTAAGGCAATCAGCACAGCGTCCACAAGAACCGCGGCCATCACAGCCTGAACGATTCCGATCACCATGGCCTGCTTACCCGTATGGCGCAGCTGGGAGAGCCGGAATTCGTTTCCGATGGCAAAGGCGATAAAGCCAAGCGCCGCGTTGGTGATCACAGACATACCGTCCACCTCGTCCATGGACATAAAGCCGAGACCGGGCACGCCAATTCTTCCCAGGCAGTACGGACCGACAAGCAGTCCGGCGATCAAAAACGCCGTCACGTCCGGAAAATTCAGACGCAGCAGCTTGAATACACGGGTCATCAGCAGTCCCGCGAGAAGCGCGATCGCCGTAACCAGCAAGGATGTCATTTCCATTCCCTCTTCCTGTATCATTTCAGTGTCAAATGCAATTATATACCACCGTTCCAGATTTAAACAATGGCACATTCGACGAAGATTGTCTCTTTTCCCGCTGTCCCCTCTGTATTTTTTCCCAAGGGAATGCGGCGCTTCCGAAATATCCGCTTAATTTCATTGTCAAGTGATCGTGAGTGTGCTAAAATGTGTATCAAATACATGCAACGGATCGCAGGTCGCCGCTATGAAACAAGATAAAACAAGAATCTCCTCTGCGCAGCTGATTCCCCTGAGCTTTCTCGCCGCCATTCTCATCGGCGCGCTTTTGCTCATGCTCCCCTTTGCTACAGCCCCGGGAGAACATACCGATTTTCTTACCGCCTTCTTTACCGCCACAACCTCCGTCTGTGTCACCGGTCTTGTGGTGGTGGACTCCTTTGCCCACTGGACGCTTTTCGGGAAGATCATCATTCTGATCCTCATCCAGCTGGGCGGTCTCGGCATCATCACCGTCACCTCCGCCCTGATGCTGTTTATCCACAAAAAGTTTTCCCTGCGCAACAGCCTGCTGATCCATGACGCATTCAATCTGACCTCAACCCGCGGACTGGTGCGTTTTCTGCGCCGGGTCCTGCAGGGCACCTTCGTCGTGGAGGGGCTGGGCGCCCTGCTGTATATGACCGTATTTATCCCCCGCTTCGGCTTTGTCGAGGGGGTCTGGCAGTCGATTTTCACGGCGATCTCAGCATTCTGCAACGCCGGGATCGACATTCTCGGTCCGGACAGTCTGATCCCATACCGTTCCAATCCCACCGTTCTTATTGTGACCATGCTTCTTATCGTTCTGGGCGGTCTTGGATATATGGTATGGTTTGACACCATTCTCACTGCAAAAAACGGTGTCAGGAATCATTACAGCCCCATAACCGTTCTGCGCCGTCTGAATGAGCACACCAAGCTGGTCCTGGTGCTGACCGGATCTCTGATCCTTCTGGGTGCTGTGCTGATCTTTGTTTTCGAATACAACAATCCGGAGACTCTCGGTCCCATGACCCTGGGCGGAAAGATCCTGAACAGTCTGTTCCAATCGGTCACCTTCCGTACCGCCGGCTTTGCTACCGTTCCCCAGCAGGCCCTGCGGAGTTCCAGCGCTCTTCTGGGCTGTCTGCTGATGTTCATCGGCGGCTCCCCCGTCGGCACCGCCGGCGGCGTCAAGACCGTGGTGTTCTTTGTCATTCTCGTTAATTTGATGTCCTTCATCCAGGACCGGGATCAGACCGTTATTTTCAAGCGCCGGGTCTCTGACGACCTGGTCCGGAAGGCCAACGCCATTGTGACCGTGTGCTTTCTGGTGATCTGTATTCTGATGATCACGCTTGTTTCCCTGGAAAACGTCGGTGTGATCGATGGTCTGTACGAGGTTGTCAGCGCCGTCGGCACCGTCGGTCTGTCAAGAGCGTTAACCCCATCTCTCCACACGGCAGGAAGGATCCTTATAATCATCGGCATGTATCTCGGCCGCATCGGCCCCATCTCCATGGCGCTGTTTTTCAACACGGGTTCGAAAAACGGCAACAGCATCAGCGTGGCCGAAGGCAAATTCATCGTAGGTTAATCGGGAGGCATATTCATGGCAAAATCATTTGCGGTTTTAGGTATGGGAAGATTCGGCACCAGCATTGCCCGATCGCTTTATGAAAGCGGTGAGGACGTAATGGCCGTGGACAAGGACGAGGATCTCATGGAGGCACTGGCCTCCAAGGTCACCTATGCCGTAACGGCGGACCTGTCAGATGAAGACAGCGTAAAGGAACTGGGGCTGGGCGACATGGACGCCGTTGTTGTGGCCACCGGCAAGGATCTGGAGTCCAGTATCCTGTGCGTCATGGTCGCCAAGGAGCAGGGCGTTCCCCTGGTTCTGGCCAAAGCCCGCAACAAACGCATGGGAGACATTCTCACCCGGATCGGTGCGGATCGGATCATCTATCCCGAAGAGGAAACCGGCGTGCGCATCGCAAAATCCCTGGTATCCAAGGACTTTCTCGATTTCTTTGAGCTCTCCGACAAGCTGTGTCTGATCGAGATGAAAACGAAAGAGGAATGGATCGGCAAAAACCTGCGCCAGCTGGATCTGAAGCGGGAGTACAGCATCAACATCGTTGCCATCCGGCACGGAAAGGACGGCGAGTACGACCACATGATCAATCCGGACACCCCATTTGCCGCCGACGATACGATTCTGCTGATCGTAGAGACGAAAAACCTGTTCCGGATCAGTTGAAATGAG
>ONVR01000364.1 GCA_900321335.1 uncultured Eubacteriales bacterium
GGTGTCACGGTTCAAGCGATCCCGGACAGCAAGCGGGCCGTTACCGGCACCCATATGCGCGTATTGATCCACGGGCAGGAGGAACACGCCGGGGACCATCACACTCACGAAGGGCATCATCCCCATGACCACGAGCACACACATGACCGGGAACACCACCATGGGCATCACACCATGGCGGACATTACCGCCATCATCGGGGAGCTTGCCCTGCCGGAGACGGTCAGGGAAAACGCCCTTGCCGTCTATCAGGAGATCGCGGCGGCTGAGAGCACCGTTCACGGCACCACGGTGGAACAGATCCACTTTCACGAGGTGGGCACCCTTGACGCTGTGGCTGACGTGGTGGGTGTTTGCCTGCTGATGGATATGCTCTCTCCGGACCGGGTGGAGGCATCACCGGTCCACGTGGGAAACGGACAGGTCCGGTGTGCCCACGGGCTGATGCCCGTTCCCGCCCCTGCCACGGCGCTGCTGCTGCGGGGGATTCCCTGCTACGGCGGCACGGTGGAGGGGGAACTGTGCACCCCCACGGGAGCGGCCCTTCTCCGGCGCTTTGTCCAGCGCTTTGGCCCCATGCCCCTGATGGCCGCGGAACAGATCGGCTACGGCATGGGCACCAAGGACTTCGCCGTGCCCAACTGTGTCCGGGCGTTCTGGGGTACTGCGGCGGAGGAGCCGGAGCGGGTTTCCGTGATCGCCTGCAATCTGGACGACATGACGGGTGAGGCTATCGGCGCCGCGATGGACGCGCTGCTTGCGGCGGGGGCGCTGGACGTTTTCACCACAGCCATCGGCATGAAGAAAAACCGCCCCGGCACCATGCTCACCTGTATCTGCAAACCCGCCGACGAGAGCCGCTTTGCAGCCCTGATGCTGGAAAACACCACTACGCTGGGCGTCCGGATCACCCGGGCAGACCGGCAAGTACTCACAAGACGGATGGACACCGTCTCCGTTCAGGGCGAAACGGTAGCGGTCAAGGTGTCCGAGGGGCCGGGGATCCGCCGGATCAAGCCGGAATCCGACCAGGTGGCCGCCTTCGCCGAAAAAATGGGCATCTCCTATCTGAAGGCCCGGGAGATCATCCGCTCGGCCATAGCCGCCGGGGAGGGGGAGGCGACGGACCGTTGACCTACGCCATGGCGGATCTGCACGGGCGGTATGACCTGTTCCGGCAGGTTCTGGAGCAGATCGACTTTTCCGAGGATGACGACCTGTATATCCTGGGGGACATTGTGGACCGCGGACCGGAGCCTGTCAGACTTCTGCAGGATCTTATGGGGCGGGCCAACGTGTTTCCCGTCATGGGAAACCACGATTTTATGGCCCTGGACACCGTCCGCCGTTTGAACGTGGAGATCACGGCGGAAAACTGTGACAGTTACCTGGACCGGGATCTGATGGAGCAGTCCCTGCAGTGGCAGCTGGACGGGGGCCGCGTGACCATGGAACAGATGCGCAGTCTCCCGCCGGAACAGCGGGGAGATCTGCTGGACTATATCGCGGATTTTCCTCTCTATGAAACGGCGGAGACAGAGCAGGGGATCTTTGTCCTCGTCCATGCCGGGCTCGGCAACTACAGCCCGGACAAAAAGCTTTCGGAATACTCCCTGGAGGAGACGGCATTTATCCGCTCCGATCCGGGGATGCAGCTTGCCGAAGACGGTTTGTTTCTCATAACGGGACACACGCCCACCCTGAGTCTGACGGGAAAGGCGGAGATCCTCCGACAGGGCAGCCACTTCTGCATCGACTGCGGCGCACCCTTCCCACAGGGCAGGCTCGCCTGCCTGTGTCTGGACACCCTGGAGGCCTTTTACGCATAAAAAATGCCGGCGCGGATGCGCCGGCATTTTCCGATTTCCGGGGAATTACTCCTCGTCTTTTTTCTCTTCCTGGCAGCCGCAGTCGCGGGGCTCCTCCGCCTTCTCCTCCTGGAAGCCGCAGTCACTGGACTCTTCGGCCTTCTCCTCGTCGCAGCAGCAGGACTCTTCGCCCTCCTCGCCGCAGCAGCAGGCGTCATCCTCGGTTACGATCTCGACCTCAACGTCGTCGTCGCACTTGCCCGCAGCTTTGATCTCGTCGATCTGTTTCTGGAGCGCCTCGATGTTCGCGTTGGCGGCAGTGATCTCCGCACACAGCTGCGCAGCCTCCTCCGTGGGGTTATCCTTGTACAGCTGGTAATACAGACTGCCAAGCTCCGCGGTGAGTTTTTTGATGTTGTTCTTCTCACGGACGACCTCGGCGCTGAGCTGCGTGGTTTTGGCAAGCTCTTTGGTTTTGCCCTCCGCCTTGGTGTAGACCTCGCCGGCCTTGTCGCTCAGTACGGTGATAACGTCTACGGCTTTCTGCTTGATGTCTTCAAAATCGATCATGTTTTGTCTTCCTCCTGTGATTGAATTTCTTGTTTTTGTTCTTGCTTATCCTCGGTAGTTTCCTGGGGTGACGTGATATCTGAACCGGCGCTTTCGCTGGCGGCTGCTGCGGCAGCGGCTCTCCGGTTGCAAAACAGCCCAGCGGGATCGTGCTTGCCGCGGGAGGCGATGAGAATCACCAGAGCGGCCAGGAACATCACGATCGCCAGAAGCTGTGATACCCGAATGTTGGTATGGATGATGTAAAGGCTGTCGGTGCGCAGGCCCTCGATGAAGAAGCGGCCCAGGCCGTACCAGCCGATGTACATGAGAAACACCTGCCCGTCAAACTTGCGTTTTTTGGACAAGAAGTGGATCAGAACGAACCCAACCGCGTTCCACAGGGACTCGTACAAAAACGTGGGGTGGACGTAGGTGGTTGTGCCGTTGAGGGTCAGGCCCATTTTCCAGGGCAGATCCGTCTGGGCGCCGAAAGCCTCCCGGTTCATAAAGTTTCCCCAGCGACCGATGGCCTGGCCGATCATCATGCCGATGCCGCCGATGTCCAGCATAGCGCCAATGGACAGCTTTTTTCGCCGGCAGACGAGGATCACGCCCAGAACGGCGCCGATCAGACCGCCGTAGATGGCCAGACCGCCCTCCCAGATCTTCACGATGTTGATCCACTTTCCGGGGCCGAAATAATCCTGTGGCATGAAAATGACGTAGTACAGTCTGGCGCAGATCACCGCCAGCGGAACGGCCACAAGCAGCATATCGATGATGTCATCCTGGGTAAAGCCAAATTCCTTGGCGCGTTTGAGGGCGTAACCAACCGCAAGCAGAAAGCCCACGGCAATGATCACACCGTACCAGTGTATGGTAATGCTGCCGATGCGTATGACGTTGGACGGATTGACAGCGATCCCGAACAGGGGAAAGGAAATCTCCGCATTGCTCATTCTATGCTCATCCGTCTCCTTTCGTTATGGGCTGGATCACCGACATGGCAAAGTTTTCCGGCCTGAAAACGGTCCTGTAACAGGCGTTGACCTGATCGGGTGTGATTTTATCCAGCACAGAGGCCCGTTCCAGTTCTTCAAAGCCGTTGAAATAGCCGTCAGCCAGACCGTAGCAGGTCATCTCAAAGGTGTTCAGCCGCTTGAGGATATGGCCGTAGGCGGCCTTTTTTACCCGCTGGAACGTCCGGGTGTCAATGCCGTTTACCGCAGCCTGGTCCAGACCGGCCCGCACTGCGTCCAGGACCGCATCGGGGTCGTCGCTCTGTCCGGAGATCAGCAGATGGCCCACACCAGCAACGGTTTCAAAGCCCGCGCCGTAATCCGATCCTAGAAGTCCTTTTTCGTACAGACCCGTGTAAAAGCCCGTAGACGTGCCGAACAGGGCGTCTGCTGCCAGATCCAGAAGGACGCTGTCCGCCAGAAACTCCCGGCCGCGCTTGAGGGGGTCTCCCTTGCAGCCGATGGCAAACTGCTTCTGACTGACCTGCATGGCTTTTTCCAGCCGGGGCAGACAGGGCGCTTTCCCGTCGTCGGGGCCGTAATCCCGGACCGGCACCTCGCCGGGCTGCCCCGGCAGAAGCTCCAGACACATGGACACGATCCGCTCCGGGTCCACGTCTCCCGCCACGCAGAGGGTCATGTTGGAGGGGGTGTAAAACACCTTGTGGCAGTCGTAGAGCACCTGGGGGGTGATCTGCGCGATACTCTCCACCGTACCGGCGACGCTGTACCGGATGGGATTGTCCCGGTACAGGCATTTCATCAGATTATAATACAGCTCGCTGCCCGGCCGGTCCTGGATCATGCGGATCTCCTGGCCGATGATACCCTGTTCCTTGTCCATGCTCTCCTGGGTAAAATAGGGGACGGACACGAACTGCAGCAGGATCTTCAAGTTGTCATAGAACCGGTCCGTACACTGAAAATGATATGCCGTGATATCAGAACTGGTGAAGGCATTGGGAGAGGCGCCGTTTTCCGAGAACATCGTCAGGGCGTTTCCCTCCGGCATGTCGAACATCTTGTGTTCCAGAAAATGCGCCACGCCCTCCGGGGTGTCGATCCACTGGCCCGCCAGACGGAACCGTCTGTCCGCGCCGCCGTAATGAGTGGCAAAAAAGGCGTAGGCCTTGGAGTAGCCCTTTTTCACGAGGACCTGAACGGTCAGACCGTTTGGCAACTGCTCCGTATAGAGCTGCTCGCCCACGTTTTCATAACTTTTAAGTCGCAAGCTCGCCACCGTCCTTTCCCCTCAGATAATGCACGGCGTCCAGCACCACGCTTTTGGCGATGGCAGACACGTCTTCCGCCGTTACCGCGTCCACCAGGCCGCACAGCTCCTCCGGCGTGAGAAGCATATCTGTCACCGCGCTTTCAAAATAGCGCGCCTCCAGGCCCCCCAGACTGTCCAGGGACAGCAGGATGGCGTTGACGGTGCCCCGCTTGGCACTGGTAAGCTCCCACTGGGAGATCTCACCGGCACGGATCGCCTCCAGCTGGGCGAGGATCTCGTCGTAAGCCTGCTGGAATTTTGCCGGTTCCACACCGGAATATACGAGAAGGATCCCTTTGGTCCGGTTGACCGCCGAACTGGCGTAATAGCACAGGGAGAGCCGTTCCCGCACATTGAGAAACAGCTTGCTGGTGACGTCTCCGCCGAACACGGCGTTGAAAACCAGCATCCCGGCATAGTTCGGGGTGTACATACAGGGGCCCATGCGAAAGCCCATGGTCAGCTTGCCCTGATTGACGTCCAGTTCCTCGTGAAACTCCCGGACGGTTTCTTCCTGGGGGAAGATCCTGACGTCCGCCACGGGGAAAGTACTGACGGCGCCCCGGGGAAGGGGGGCCAGCGCCCGTTCCATGGCGCCCCGGACACGCTCAGGCCTGGCCGCGCCGCAGTATACGATCTCGATGCGGACGGTTTCCAGTAACTCGTGATAATACTTTGTCAGTTTAATGGGGGAGATGCTCTCCACGGCCTTTTCCGTGCCGTATTTGTCGATCCCGTACCGCTCTGACTGACACATCAGGGAAGTCAGGCGGTTGACGCAGTAAGTGGTCTTGTCGTTTAGCTGGGCGCGGATGTCGTCGATCAGATTTTTCTTCTCGCTCTCCACGTATTCCCGGTTGAGCAGACCGCCCCGGGTGGCGGGGGAGAGCAGCAGCTCGCCCAGCAGATCGGCGACCTTCTCCAGCACCCGTTCCCCGGCAGGCAGAAAATCGTCGTCAGCGAATTCGCTGTAAAAACCGAAGCACTGACACTCGCCGATTTTCCGTACCACCGGCGTGATGGCGGCGCCGTAAAGCTCGTCCAGAGCCGCGGAGAGCTGGTCCATGTTTTCGTATCGCGTGGTACCCCGGCGAAGCACCCGGGGCAGCAGCGCGTTCCAGGCGGCGGTATCCGCTGAAAGCTGGGCGATCAGATTCAGGGACAGGCAGGAGGTTTTGAACTTGCCGGTGGGCACGCAGGTCAGCGTGACGCCGGGCAGGAGCTGTATTTTTTCCGGCATGTCGGGTTACTCCTTTCTCTGTCGGCTCCAAGCCGTTTGTTACGCTTATTATACACCATATTCCACTGTGATAAATTAAAAAATTATGAATATTTTACGGGGAAGACCGGAAGAAAATTATGATTTTTACCGGCAAAAAGCGCTGTTATGTATTTTTTGAGTATAAGGCGATGGATTCCCAATTATTTTTTGTAATCTGTTTATATTTTTTGTAAAAAATACTTGATATTGTCCCGCCGAATTGCTACTATAGGTAGTAAGGAACAATGCGGGCTTTTTGTCCGCATGGGGAATGGAGGTTGGTTTTTTGAAAAGACTCAACGGTGTACATGTGCCTCATAAGAAATACACGGCGATCATGACGCCGGTGCACTTGCCGACGCCTGATCTGGTGATTATTCCCATGTCCATGCACATCGGCGCGCCGGCAAAGCCCGTGATCAAAGCCGGTGACCACGTGAAGGCTGGTCAGCTGCTGGCGGAGGCCGTGGGGTTTGTTTCCTCGCCGGTGTACTCCAGCGTTTCCGGAACGGTCATCAAGCTCGACGAGATGCGCATGTCAAACGGACAGAAGGTCCCCGCGGTGATCATCGAGACGGATGATCTGCAGACGGTGGATGAGAATATCCATCCGCCGGTGATTGAAAGCAAAGAAGATTTTCTCAAAGCGGTCCGGGACAGCGGCGTGGTTGGCCTGGGCGGCGCCGGATTTCCTGCTGCCGTAAAGCTGACGGTGAAGGAAGACGCCCGGGTGGACTACCTGCTGGTCAACGGTGCCGAGTGTGAGCCCTATATCACCTCGGACACCAGGACCATGCTGGATAACTCCGATCTGGTCATGCAGGCGGCGGAGCTTGTCAGGAAGTACCTGAATATTCCCAAGGTGGTCTTCGGCATCGAAGAGAACAAGCCCGAGTGCATTGAAGTTTTCCGCCGGCTGTGTGAGGAAAAGGAAAACATGTCCGTCTGTTCCATGCCCGCCCTGTACCCCCAGGGCGGCGAAAAGGTGCTGATCTACAACATCACCGGCCGGGAGGTCCCGGAAGGAAAGCTGCCTCTGGACGTGGGGTGCATCGTGATGAACTGCACCTCTCTGGCGGCCATTGCCAAATACGTCAATACGGGGATGCCCCTGATTGAAAAATGCGTGACGGTGGACGGCTCTGCAGTCAGATATCCCCAGAACGTCATTACCCCCATCGGGACCCCTGTCAAGGATCTGTTCACGTTTTGCGGCGGGTTCCGTTCCGAGGCGCGGAAAATGCTCTACGGCGGCCCTATGATGGGTATTGCCCTGTCCGATCCGGATCTGCCCGTACTCAAGAGCACCAACGCCGTTCTCGCCTTTGACGAGAAGGACTCCATCCTGCCGGAGCCCACGGCCTGCATCCGGTGCGGCACCTGCGTCAGCCACTGTCCCATGCGTCTGGCGCCCCTGGAGATCGAGCGGGCGTTCCAGCTGAAAAAGCCGGAGATTTTGGAAAAGCAGAAGGTCAATCTCTGTATGGAGTGCGGCTGCTGCGCCTACGGATGTCCCGCCAAGCGGCCTCTGGTACAGGTGATGAAGCTGTCCAAGTCCATGCTCCGGGAGTATCAGAACCGCAAAAAGCAGGAACAGGAAAAACTTGCGGCCAAGGAGGCAGAGAAATGAGCAATTATATCGTTTCCGCGTCCCCGCACATCCGGGACCGGGTCACCTCCCAGCGGATCATGCTGGATGTGATTATTGCCCTGGTGCCGGCGCTGATCGCCGCCATCACCGTTTTCGGTCTGCGGGCGGCTCTGGTAGTTTTCGTGTGCGTCGCCACCTGTGTGCTGGCGGAGTTTATCTGGCAGAAGCTTATGAAAAAAACCGTTTCGGTGGGTGATCTGACGGCTGTGGTGACAGGGATCCTGCTCGCCTATAATCTGCCGGTGAACATTCCCCTGTGGCAGGCCATGGTGGGTGCCGTTGTTGCCATCATCGTTGTCAAGCAACTCTTTGGCGGCGTGGGCAAAAACTTTGCAAATCCCGCGATTACGGCACGTATCGTCATGTTCCTGGCCTTTTCCGTGTCCATGACAAACTTTGTCTCCGTGGACGGCGTCTCCTCTGCTACGCCCCTGGCCCTGATCACTGCCGGGCGCATCGAGGAACTGCCCAGTCTTACCAATATGCTTCTGGGCGTCCGGGGCGGCTGCCTGGGTGAGACCAGTGTGATCGCCCTGGTGATCGGCGGGGTTTATCTGATCTGCCGCAAGGTGATCACCTGGCATACCCCCGTGGTGTACCTGGCAACCGTGTTCGTCTTTACGCTCCTTCTCGGTCAGCAGCCTGTCTATCAGGTGATGTCCGGGGGCCTGATGCTGGGCGCCATCTTCATGGCGACCGATTACGTCACCACGCCTTACACAGCCATCGGCAAGGTGATCTTCGGCCTGGGCGCAGGGATCCTCACGGTCATAATCCGGGTATACGGCAGCTATGCCGAGGGCGTATCCTATTCCATTTTGCTGATGAATATTCTGACGCCTTACATCAACAGAATCCGCGTCAGGCTTCCGGTAGGAGGTGCAAGGGCATGAATACGTCGGTCAAGAAAGATTTTGTGATGCCGATCCTGGTGCTTACGCTGATCTGCCTTGTGATCACCGCGATTTTGGCCGTCACCAACAACTATACCCAGCCCGTCATTGAGAAGGCTGCGGAGGAGCGGGCGGAGCAGGCCCGCAGCGAGATCATCCCCGATGCCGGCGGCTTTGAAAAGCTGACCCTCACCGGTCTGCCGGATTCCGTCAGGGAGGTCTACCGGGCCTCCAACGGCGCCGGGTACATCTTCATGCTGACGGTTACGGGTTACGGCGGTGACATGGATCTGATCTGCGGCATCGACAACGACGGCCGCATCATCGCCACCAAGACCCTCAAGCACAGTGAGACCAAGGGTATGGGCTCCAAGACCACGGAGGAGCCCTTCCGCAGTCAGTTTACAGGCAAGGACAGCTCCCTGGAGGGCGTGCAGGCCGTTTCCGGCGCCACGATCTCCTCCAAGGCTTACCTGGGCGCCATCGGCGACGCCTTTACCGCCTGGGAAATCGCAAAGGGGGTCGCGTAATATGAAAAACAGCAAGCTGTCGATCCTGACAAAAGGCATCATCAAGGAAAACCCGGTGCTCGTTCTGGTGTTGGGCACATGTCCCACCCTGGCCGTCACCACACAGGCTTCCAATGCCATCGGCATGGGCGTAGCCTTTACGCTGGTGCTGATCTGTTCCAATGTGGTGATCTCCCTGCTGCGCAACATCATCTCGGATAAGGTGCGCATTCCCTGTTATATCGTTCTCATCGCCGGCTTTGTAACGGTGGTGGAGATGGTCATGGAGGCCTTTGCCTATTCTTTGTATGAGTCACTGGGCATTTACCTGTCGCTGATCGTCGTCAACTGCATCATTCTGGGCCGGGCAGAGATGTTTGCCAACAAAAACCGCCCCTTCGACTCCTTCCTGGACGCCGTTGGGATGGGCATAGGCTTTACCCTGACGCTGCTGGCCATGGCCTCCATCCGGGAGATCTTCGGCAGCGGCACCTGGTTCGGCATGCCCGTTCCCGTCCTGGCGGACAACAACATCTCCATTATGACCATGGCCCCCGGAGGTTTCTTCGTGTTTGCCTGCCTGATCGCCCTTGTCAACAAGATCTCCAAGGGCAAGGCCATCAAGAAAAAGGAGTTCGGCTGTGCCGGCTGTCCTTCCGCCGCCGCCTGCGGCAAAGCGGGCTGTGACGGTGCCTGCGCCGAAGTGGGAGAGGAGGCTGCGAAATGAGTTTCAAATCCCTCATCATCATCGTTATGAGCGGCATACTGGTCAACAACTACACCCTGCGGCAGTTTTTGGGCATCTGTCCTTTCCTGGGCGTCTCCAAGGAGCTGAAAAACGCAACGGGTATGAGTATCGCCGTCATCTTTGTCATGCTTCTGGCTACGGCGGTGACCTGGCCCATTCAGACCCATCTGCTGACCCCCAATGGCATGGGCTATCTTCAGACGGTGGTCTTCATCCTCGTGATCGCCGCCCTTGTTCAGCTGGTGGAGACAATCATCAAAAAGTATATGCCGCCCCTTTATAACGCCCTTGGCGTATACCTGCCGCTTATCACCACCAACTGCGCCGTTCTTGGCGTGACCATCGCCAACATCGATAAGCAGTACACCTTTGTTCAGGCGCTCTTCAACGCATTTGGCTCCGGTGTAGGCTTTATGCTCGCCATGGTGCTGTTCTCCGGGGTCCGGGGACAGACGGAGAGTAGCGAGCCCCCCGAGTCCTTCAAGGGCCTTCCCATCACCCTGGTTTCCGCCGCCATTTTGTCCCTGTCCTTCTTTGGGTTCAACGGCGTTGTGGAAAACCTGTTCCGTTAAGGAGGCGAGAAGATGAGTACCATTGTTCTTGCTGTTGTTGCCGTCACCGTGATCGGCCTGATCTGCGCTGTGATCCTGGCCATTGCCTCCAAGGTTATGGCGGTGCCTGTCAACGAGACCTACGCCAAAGTCCGGGAGTGCCTGCCCGGCGCCAACTGCGGCGCCTGCGGCTATGCCGGCTGTGACGGGTATGCCGACGCTCTGGCAAACGGCATGACGGACCAGGTCAACCTCTGCGTTCCCGGCGGCAACAGCGTCGCCCGGCAGGTGGGGGCCGTCCTTGGTGTGGATGCCGGAGAGGTCACGCCCAAAGTGGCTGTGATCCACTGCGGCGGCAACTGTGACTCCACCGGTCTGCGCACAGATTACCAGGGCATCCACAGCTGCGCCGCCGCCATGCTCATGTACGGCGGCAACGGAAACTGCGTGTTTGGCTGCATCGGCTACGGGGACTGCATGAGCGTATGTCCCCAGAACGCCATCTGTATTGAGCGGGGCATCGCCCATGTGGATCCCCGTGCCTGTGAGGGCTGCGGCCAATGCGCCAAAAAGTGTCCCAAAAACCTGATCACCATCGAAAACCGAACCGTCAAGACCCTGGTTACCTGCCACAACCAGGATAAGGGTGCCCTGACCCGAAAGGTCTGCTCCCACGGCTGTATTGGCTGCTACAAGTGCGTGAAGGCATGTCCGGAGCAGGCCATCACCGTAGAAAACTTCCTGGCGCGCATCGACTATTCCAAGTGCAGAAACTGCGGCGAGTGCGCCAAGGTCTGTACCACGGGCTGCATCGTCCTGTCCGACTTCGGCCCGGCGCCGGTTATGGAAGTGGCGGCCGATTAAATTGAAAAAAAGCAAGGGCTGCGTGTTCTCACTCAGCCCTTGTTCTTTTTCTCACCAGCCTTGGCGATGGCAGCGCAGACCACGCCGGAAGCCCCTGCGCGCAAAAGTGCCTCGCAGCAGACCGATAGCGTCGCGCCGGTTGTGATAATGTCGTCGATGAGCAGCACGCGTTTGCCGGTAACGTCGCTTTTGCGGGAAAAGCCGTAGACGTTTTCCACGTTTTCCCGTCTGCTCTTTTCATCGGCCATGGTAAACTGTGGCGCGATGTTTTTTTGCTTGACCAGGGTCGGACAGCAGGGGAGGGCCAGTGCCTTGGCGACCTGCTCTGCCAGGAGCTGTGCCTGATCGTAACCGCGTCTGCGCTTTCGGAAGCGGTTTACCGGGACCCACGTCACCAGATCCACCCCGTGGCGCAGTTGCTGGCGCAGGCAGTCGGCAATCAGGTCCCCAAAGGGTTCGGCCAGAAACGACTGTCCGGAAAACTTGAAACGATGGATTGCCTCCGTCACCGGTTTCCGGTACCGGAGGGGCGCGTAAACGGCGTCGGCATAGCTCACGCCCTCCACAAAAGCGTCCCGGTAGGGGAGCGTCCCCCGGCAGGAAAAACAGATGTGTTCCCCTTCTGTGATCCGCTGACAGAACATGCACTTTTGGGGAAACAGAAGATTGATGATCTTTTTCAGCAGCATAAAAAACACCCCATTGAGTATAGCACAGGCCATAGGCAATGGGGAGTCTTTTTTTACTTTTTACCGATGTCCGTTCTGTAATGAGCGTCCGTAAAGTCAATGCAGCTTACGCCCGCATAGGCCCGGGCGATGGCAGCCGGCAAATCACTGCCCAGGGCAGTCACACCCAGCACACGGCCGCCGTTGGTGAGGATCTTTCCATCCCCGGCGCGCTTCGTCCCGGCGTGATAGACGATGATGTCCTCCGGGACCCGGTCAAGACCGGTGATCTCGTATCCCTTTTTGTATGCCGTGGGATACCCGCCGCTGGCCATTACCACGCAGCAGGCGGCGCCGCTCTTCCAGCGGATGTCCACCGTGTCCAGTTTCTCGTCCACGACCGCCTCGAAGATATCCAGCAGATCGGTTTCCAGCATGGACAGGATGGGCTGTGTTTCCGGATCGCCGAACCGGGCGTTGTACTCCACTACCCTGGGACCGTCCGGGGTGAGCATCAGGCCGAAGTAGATCACGCCCTTGAAGGGACGACCCTCTTTGTTCATAGCCGCAATGGTGGGCCGGAAGATGGTCTCCATACAGGTCTGCGCGATCTCAGGCGTATACTTTGGGCTGGGGCAGAAAGCGCCCATGCCGCCTGTGTTGGGGCCTTTGTCGTCGTTGTAGGCGCGCTTGTGATCCTGAGAGGAGAGCATGGGCACGATGGTCTTGCCGTCGGTAAAAGCCAGCACCGTCACTTCCGGGCCGGTCATGCACTCCTCAATGACCACCCGTGACCCGCTGTCACCGAATTTCTTATCCTGCATCATGGACTTGACGGCGTCCACCGCCATGTCCACGTCCGTCGCCACCACAACGCCCTTGCCCAGCGCCAGACCGTCCGCCTTGACCACGATCGGGGCGCCTTCAGCGCGAATATAGGCAATGGCCTGGTCCATATCGGTAAAGACACGGTATTTCGCTGTGGGAATGCCGTATTTCTCCATGAGACCTTTGGAAAAGACCTTGCTGCTCTCGATAATGGCTGCGTTTGCCCGGGGCCCGAAGGCCCGGATCCCGGCGGCCTCCATAGCATCCACCATGCCGAGTGCCAGAGGATCATCCGGCGCCACCATGACAAAGTCGATGGGATTGGCCTTTACAAATGCCACCATGGCCGCAATGTCTGTGGCCTGAATGTCAACACAGGTGGCGATTTGCGCGATGCCGGCGTTGCCGGGGGCGCAGTAGAGCTGATCTACCCGGGGCGAGCGTTTCAAAGCGGCACAGATGGCGTGTTCCCGTCCGCCGCCGCCGACTACAAGTACATTCATAGAGTAACCTCCCGCTTTTTCAGTGATGGAACAGGCGCATGCCGGTAAAGCACATCACCATACCGTATTTGTTGCAGGTTTCGATCACGTTGTCATCCCGGATAGAGCCGCCGGGCTGGGCGATGTATCGAACGCCCGATTTGTGTGCCCGTTCAATATTGTCTCCGAAGGGGAAGAAGGCGTCGGATCCCACTGTCACGTCTGTCATCTTGTCACACCATTCACGCCGCTCCTCACGGGTGAAAACGGGGGGCTTGGACTTGAACAGCGTCTGCCAGGTTCCCTCCGCCAGAACATCCTCGTATTCATCAGAGATATACACGTCAATGGCGTTGTCCCGGCCGGGACGGGAAATGCTGTCCAGAAAATCCAGGTCCAGGACCTTGGGGTGCTGGCGCAGATACCAGTTATCTGCCTTGCTTCCGGCCAGGCGGGTGCAGTGGATCCGGCTCTGCTGGCCGGCGCCCACGCCGATGGCCTGTCCGTTCTTGACGTAGCAGACGGAGTTGGACTGGGTGTATTTCAGGGTGATCAGCGCCACGATCATATCCCGTTTTGCCCCGGCAGGCAGGTCTTTGTTCTCAGTTACGACGTTGCCCAGAAGCGCCTCGTCGATCACGAAATTGTTTCTGCCCTGCTCAAAGGTAATGCCGTATACGTCCTTGCACTCTTTTTCCGCAGGCACGTAGTCCGGGTCGATCTTCAGGATGTTATAGCCGCCCTTGCGCTTCGTTTTCAGGATCTCCAGAGCCTCGGACGTGAAATCCGGAGCGATCACGCCGTCGGATACCTCCAGCTTCAGAAGATTCGCCGTGTCCGCGTCACAGGTGTCAGACAGGGCTGCCCAGTCGCCGTAA
>ONVR01000293.1 GCA_900321335.1 uncultured Eubacteriales bacterium
AACCAGCTCCGGGGCCGTGCCGGCCGTCAGGGCGATCCCGGCGAGACCCGGTTCTATATCGCCATGACCGACGACATTATGCGCATCTTCGGCTCGGACCGGATCCTGGGCATGATGGAGACGTTGAAAATCGACGACGACACGCCCATTGAC
Organism: uncultured Eubacteriales bacterium; assembly: GCA_900321335.1. Lineage (GTDB taxonomy): Bacteria > Bacillota > Clostridia > Oscillospirales > Oscillospiraceae > RUG678. The sequence goes on from ONVR01000293.1 coordinate 154, forward strand.
CAGAAGATGCTCTCCGGCGCCATTGAGCAGGCCCAGAAAAAGGTGGAGAGCCGGAACTTCCAGTCCCGTAAGAGCGTGCTGGAGTATGACGACGTGATGAATCTCCAGCGTGAGAAGATCTATGAGCAGCGGCGGATGGTCCTCGACGGGGAAAACATCGAGGGCTACGTCAAGAACATGATCCATGGCGTCATTGAGCGGGAGGTCAATTCCGGCTATACGGGCAGCCACGCGGACAACAGCGAGATCACAAAGGCTTTCGAGCCCCTGTTTTTGACCCGGCAGGACTGTGAAGAGGCCCTGCACATGGAAAAGCAGGAGCTGATCGACTTTCTTAATGAGAAGGCCGAGAGCTTTTACGAAAAAAAGGAAAAGCGCCTGGGGATGATCCCCAAACAGAACATCCCCGTCATGCGGGAGCTGGAGCGGTTTATCATGCTCACCGTGGTGGACGAGTATTGGATGGATCACATCGACGCCATGCACGAACTGCGCCAGGGGGTGTCCCTCCGGGGCTACGGCCAGGTCAACCCCATCGACGAGTACAAGCAGGAGGGCTTCGACATGTTCGAGGCCATGGTCAACGGCATCCGCGAGGAGGTTGTGCGCCGGGTGTTCCTGGCGGAGGTGGACACGGCCAAGGCCGAGGAAGCGCTGAAGCGGAAGAGCTCCTCCCGGACGGTCACCACCGCCAACGTGGGCGGCGACGACTCTGTGAAGAAGCAGCCTGTCCGGGTGGGCAAGAAGATCGGGCGGAACGACCCGTGCCCCTGCGGAAAGCTGCGCCCCAACGGACTGCCCATGAAATACAAGGACTGCTGTGGAAAATATGAGTAAGGACTCCTTTCTTCCCCAAAGCAGAGGCGAGCTGGTCTGGATGACCGCTCCCAATCTCAGCGCCGTCCACGCCTTCACCACACGGCTGGGAGGCGTGAGTGAGGGGATCTTTGCCTCCTGGAATCTGGGGGAGAACCGGGGCGACGATCCGGACCGGGTGCGCCGGAACTATGCGCTTCTGGGGCAGGCGCTGGGATTTGATTACCGGGATATTGTCTTTACCCGGCAGATCCATGAAAACACCGTGCGTGTGGTCACGGCGGCGGACCGTCACAGGCTGTTCGCGCCGGTGCCCTATGAGGCCGACGGTCTGATCACCGACGAGAAAAACGTGCCGCTGATCATCTTTACGGCGGACTGCGTGCCCATTTTACTCCAGGACCCGGTGCGGGGCGTTATCGGCGCGGTACACGCCGGCTGGCGCGGCTCGGTGCTGGACATTGCCGGCACAGCCATCCGGCAGATGGGCAGCGCCTTCGGCTGCGAGCCGGTCCACATCCGGGCGGCCATCGGCCCCTGCATTTCCCAGTGCTGCTTTGAAACGGGACCGGAGGTGCCCCGGGCCATGGACGGCTGTGACGGACAGGCTCCGGCCTTCTACCGGGAAAAGGGAAACGGAAAGTTTATGGTGGATCTCAAGGGCTTTAACAGGAGGCTTCTGCTCCGGGCGGGGCTGCTGCCGGAAAATATCTGCGTCAGCGGCGAGTGTACCCTGTGCAGCCACGAAAAATACTGGTCACACCGATATACCAAAGGAGAGCGGGGCAGTCAGGCCTCTGTGATCCTGATGCGGTAAGAGCGACTTCTTCAGGACGGGTGATTGCCTTGAACAAGCGTTTGAAAAAGTTAATAACGCCTGTGCTGCTGGCGGCGCTGCTGCTGACCGCTGCCGGTTGCGGCGGACAGCCGGAGAATGCCCAGGAGCCACAGACTGCGGCTGCGGATCCCATCCCCACAGCCGGGGACGATGCCGCGGTTTCCACAGGCTTTGCCATGCTCTATGACAAGGACAGCTCTCTGAATCCCTACAGCGGAGAAAACGGGGACAACTACCTGGTGTCCCAGCTGCTGTATGAAAAGCTGTTCGTTCTGGACGACCGGTTTGAACCGAAGCCCCAGCTCTGCGCCGAATACGCCACCCAGGACGGCCTGACCTACACCTTCAAGCTCCTGGAAGGGGTGAAGTTCTCCGACGGGACGGACCTGAAAGCCATCGACGCGGTGTATTCGCTGGTGGTGGCCAAGGACGTGGGACGCTATGCCCGGCGGCTGTCCATCATTGACAGCTGCAGCCAGGTGGACGACTACACCTTTACCGTCACCCTGACGAAAGCCAATTACCTGCTGCCGAGCCTGCTGGATGTGCCCATTGTGGCGTATGACACGGGATACAGCGACATACCCGTAGGCTCCGGCCCCTATAAACTGACGGGCTCTCAGCTGGTGGCGTCTCCCTACTACCGGGGACAGGCGCCCCAGAAGACCATAACCCTGACGGATCTGACCACCTCTTATGCCGAGGCCTTCAGCATGGGGAAGCTGGATCTTGTCTGTGACGACGTGTGCGGCAGCGATGATATCGTTTTCTCCGGCAATTATGAGATGCACTACTATAACACCACGGTGATGGACTACATCGGCTTTAACATGAGCAACTACTTCCTCTCCGACGGTGCCATCCGGGAGGGGATCGCCGCGCTGATCGACCGGCAGTCCATTGTCGATCAGATCTATATGACCCGGGCCACGGCGTCGCCGGTGGTGATCAGTCCGGCGTCCTGGCTTTACGACGTGACCTGGGACGTGGCAGAACCGGTAGGACCGGAAAAGCTGTCCCAGGCCATGGGAAAGATGGGCCTGCGTGACGCAAACCACGACGGCGTGGTGGAACTGCCCAGCGGAGATACGCCTTTCTCCCTGGACTTTATCGTCAACGCGGAGAACCCGTACAAGGTCCGGGCAGCCCAGTACATCATGACAGACCTCCAGCGCCTGGGGGTGGGCGTGCGCCTGCGGGAGCTGCCCTGGGACGATTTCTGCAAGGCGCTCCAGGAGGGGGATTTTGACCTGTATTACGCCGAGGTTTACCTGCCGGCGGACTTTAACTGCTCGGTGCTTCTGGACGAGAGCGGCGCACATAACTACGGGGGGATCTATAATCCGGAGTACGGGGAACTGCTCGACGCTTACCGGGCCGCGCCGGACCGACTGACCCGAAGTGAAGCGGCGAAGGCCATGTGCGACAAGATCCGGCAAAACAATCCCATCGTACCCGTGCTCTTTCGCAAGCACGCGGCGGTGCTCCGCCGCAACAAGGCCAGCGGCACGTCGCCGACCCAATCCAGCGTTTTCTATGACTTTGACAGCTGGCAGATCAAATAGAATGCTTCAACATACACCAGAGAGGGGACTGTAATCATGCAGAAGGTTTACAGATGCTACACAGAAAAGAGAAAGGGATTTGACGTGGAAGCCCAGGGGGTGCTGCGGGAGGCCAGAGACAATCTGGGCGTGAGCGGCATTACGGCCCTGCGGCTGTTTAACCGTTACGACACGGAGGGGATCGACGAGACCGTCTATCAGGCGGCCCGGGTCAGTGTGTTCTCCGAGCCCCAGGTGGACGACTGCTATGACGAGCAGATACCCCCCATGGAGGGTGAGCACTGGATCCTGGCCATCGAGGCTCTGCCCGGCCAGTACGATCAGCGGGCGGACTCCTGTGCCCAATGTATCCAGATCCTCACCTGCCAGGAGCGGCCCGTTGTCCGGGCGGCCAAGATCTACGTGTTCTTCGGCGCGCTGACCCAGGCGGACCGGGACAAGCTCAGCGCATATCTGATCAACCCCGTGGAGTCCCGGCAGGCGGAGCTGACCAAGCCCGAGACCCTGGCCCAGACCTATCCCACCCCGGCACCGGTGGCCACACTGACCGGCTTTATCGCCGCCGGGGACGGAGAGCTGGAGCAGATCCTCTCTGACTACAGCCTTGCCATGGATCTGGATGACCTGAAGTTTATGCAGGCCTATTTCCGGGACACAGAGAAGCGGGATCCCACGGTGACGGAGCTGAAGCTGGTGGACACCTACTGGTCCGACCACTGCCGTCACACCACCTTCAGCACCCATCTCGATGAGATCCAGATCCGGGATGCGGACGTTCAAAGGGCCTTTGAGACCTATCTGGCGGCCCGGGAGGAGGTCTATGGGGAGAAAGCCAAGGACCGGCCCCGGACCCTCATGGACATCGCCACCATCGGCACCAAGACGCTGAAGAAGCGGGGCGTCCTCACGGCGCTGGATGAGTCCGAAGAGATCAACGCCTGCTCCATCCATATGGACGTGGACGTGGAGGGAAAAACCGAGGACTGGCTGCTCATGTTCAAAAACGAGACCCACAACCATCCCACGGAGATCGAGCCCTTCGGCGGCGCGGCCACCTGTATCGGCGGCGCCATCCGGGACCCCCTGTCCGGGCGCTCCTACGTGTATCAGGCCATGCGTGTCACCGGCGCCGGGGATCCCCGTGTGCCGCTGAAGGACACCATCCCCGGCAAGCTGCCCCAGCGGAAGCTGACGGTGACGGCGGCCCAGGGTTATTCCTCCTACGGCAACCAGATCGGCCTGGCCACGGGCCTCGTGCACGAGTTTTATCACCCCGGTTACGTGGCCAAACGCATGGAGATCGGCGCCGTGGTAGGCGCCGTGAAGGCGGAAAACGTGGTCCGGGAGACCCCTGCCCCCGGGGACCGGGTGATCCTGCTGGGCGGCAGAACGGGCCGTGACGGCATCGGCGGCGCCACGGGCTCCTCCAAGTCCCATAACGCCAAATCGCTGGTGACTATGGCCTCTGAGGTCCAGAAGGGCAATGCCCCCGAGGAGCGCAAGATCCAGCGCCTGTTCCGGGACAGCGAGGTCACAAAGATGATCAAGCGCTGCAACGACTTCGGCGCCGGCGGCGTGTCCGTTGCCATCGGTGAGCTGGCCGACGGCCTGGACATTGACCTGTCCCTGGTGCGGAAGAAATACGAGGGCCTGGACGGTACGGAGATCGCCATCTCCGAGTCCCAGGAGCGTATGGCGGTGGTCCTTGATCCCAAAGATGTGGATCAGTTCCTTTTATATGCCGCAGAGGAGAACCTGGAGGCTGTTCCCGTGGCTGTGGTTACGGAGGAGAAACGGCTGGTGATGACCTGGAGGGGAAAGGAGATCGTGAATCTTTCCCGGGCTTTCCTGGATACCAACGGGGCCCATCAGGAGACCAGTGTGACAGTGACCATGCCGGATGAGAAGGATTGTTATTATGACAAGCCGGCAGTCGGCGCATTTGCCGGTGAAAGAGCCGCCGCGGCATCCGATGAAAGAGCCGCCGCAGCATCCGATGTAAAGGCCGCCGCAGCATCCGGTGAAAGAGCCGCTGCGGCATCCGGAGATAAGGAGCCGGCCCTGCGTTCCTTATTAGAGACCACCCTCTCTGACCTGAACATTTGCTCCAAGAAGGGACTTGTGGAAATGTTTGACAGCTCCATCGGGGCCTCCACGGTGACCATGCCCTTCGGAGGAAAGACCCAGCTGACTCCGGTCCAGACCATGATCGCCAAGGTGCCGGCCCTTTCCGGAAAGACGGACCTTGCCACCATGATGTCCTATGGATTTGATCCCTATCTGTCAAGCTGGAGTCCTTACCATGGGGCGGTTTACGCAGTGTTACAGTCCGTTTCCAAGATTGTGGCGGCGGGCGGCGACTATAAGAAGATCCGCCTCACCTTCCAGGAGTATTTTGAGAAGCTGGGACAAGATCCCGGACGCTGGGGCAAGCCCTTTGCCGCCCTCCTGGGTTCCTACAGTGCCCAGAAGGGATTTAAGATTCCTTCCATCGGGGGAAAAGACAGTATGTCAGGCTCCTTCGAGGATATAGATGTTCCCCCCACTCTGGTTTCCTTTGCCGTGGATTACATGAATGCGGCTGATGTGGTGACTCCGGAGTTTAAAAAGGCAGGCCACGACATTTTCTGTGTGGATATTCCATTTGATGAGTACGGAATTCCGGATTATGAGGAGGCCGGCAGGATCTATGATGAGATCCACGGCCTGATGGCAGAGGGAAAGGTTCTGGCAGCCTACGCCCTGGGAGCCGGCGGAATGGCGGAAGGAATTGCCAAGATGGCCTTCGGCAATGAGCTGGGAGTGGACCTGTCCCCGGAGCTGAAAGTAGAAGAATTAGCCTGGAAACGGTATGGTTCTCTGCTTATTGAGATGCCGGAGGGTGCTGGAGAGCTCCCGGGAATCTATATCGGAAGAATCATAGATGAACCGGTGATCCGGGGCTTTGGCGAGGAGATCGGCCTTGATGAGCTGATAAAGACCTGGCAGGCACCTCTGGAATCTGTTTTCCCGACCCAGACCGGGGCGGAAGCGGCAAGCTGCGAGAGGCCGGCCTACACAGGAGGCCAGATCTATATTTGTAAGAATAAAGTGGCGAAACCGAAAGTATTTATTCCAGTATTTCCCGGAACGAACTGTGAATATGACTCGGCCAGGGCCTTTGAGAGGGCCGGAGCGGAGACCATGACCATCGTCTTTAAGAATCAGTCCGCCCAGGACAT
>ONVR01000292.1 GCA_900321335.1 uncultured Eubacteriales bacterium
GGCAAGAAGGTCGGTATCGCCAGTTACGTCTCCGCCATGCCGGAGAGCCAGAAATACATCTACTACGCCTGCGGCGACAGCGTGGAGAACCTGGCCACCCTGCCTCAGGCGGAGCCTGTCCGGGAGAAGGGCTACGATATCCTGTACCTGACGGACGAGCCCGACGAGTTTGTGGTGAACATGATGGGCTCCTATGAGGAAAAGGAGTTCAAATCCGTCAACGCCGAGGACCTGGGCCTGGAGACCCAGGAGGAGAAGGAGCAGACGGAGAAAAAGCAGGAGGAGAACAAGGACGTTCTGGACTTCGTCAAAACCACCATGGACGGCAAGCTCGCGGACGTGCGGATTTCCCATAAGCTCAAGAGCCACCCTGTGTGCCTGACCACCCAGGGCCCCATCACCCTGGAGATGGAGAAGTACTTTGCCAGCCTGCCCGCCGACAAGGGCGGCAGTGTCAAGGCAGAGCGGGTGCTGGAGCTCAACGCCGATCACAAGGTCTTTGCCGCCCTCAAGGAGGCCATGACCGCCGACCCGGAGCGGGCGGCGGACTACGCAAAGCTTCTGTACGGACAGGCCCTGCTCATCGCCGGCATGCCGGTGGACGATCCGGCGGGCTTCTCCGATCTGATCTGCAAGTACATGTGACCGGTCGCCCAAACCGGGAACCCTGTGCCGGGGCCTCCGCTGCGTAAAAGCGGAGGCCCCGGCTTTTCGTAAAACAGGGGCGGAAACCGGGACGACATGTTTTATGTCAACGGAAAAAGGGTTACATAAAATTAACAAAAGTTACAGAAAAAAGGCCAAAAAAGTGGGAGAAATAATACATCTTGTGTAAAACGGTGGGAGAGCACCACAGGATTCTGTGGTCGACATAAATCCAAAAATGGGGATTTTTGCAAGGAAAGCAACATTTTTACGTAAAACTGAGGGCGTTTTTTACCGGTTTTTCCGGTTTTTCACCGTAAAAACCGGGTTTTCGGCCCGGACAGCAGGAAAAAGGAAGAAAAGTGGGGAAAATGAACTATACAAATCGTATAATACGTTAAAAAACTATAGGTGAAATTCGCCAAGAATAAGACAAAATGTAACCAAAAGCATGGACAAAACACACTAATTTTTCCGGTTTTGCATAAGAAATGAAAAAATACAGTTTCTTTTTGTAATTTTTGCGCTATAATATAGGGGCATAAGTTTGAAAAATACGGAAAACTGTCATAATTTTTTCACCACTTTGATACCACGGCACACCTGGAGAGGAGATGACGGAGATGCCGGTAAGGATTGTCCACACCGCGGATCTGCATCTCGATTCCCCCTTTGGCGGGCTCTCGCCGGAGCAAGCCTCCGCCCGCAGAAGACAGCAGAGAGGGATCCTGTATCAGATTGCGGAAGTGGTCAGAAGAGAGCGGGCGGACCTGCTGCTTATGGCCGGGGATCTATTTGATTCCTCCTTTACCTATCGGGAGACGGACGAGGCGTTTCTGGACGCCTTTGGAGCTATCCCCGCCCAGGTCTTTATCGCCCCGGGCAATCACGACCCCTTCGACGGCGCCGGCCCCTATAATAAGCTGGAGCTGCCGGAGAATGTACATGTTTTTTCGTCTGAGAGTATCAGTTGGTTTGACCTGCCCGCGATGCACTGCCGGGTCTGGGGCGCCGGTTTTATGGCGCCGGAGTGCCGGAGCCTGCTGGAGGGTTTTTCCGCCAAGGGCGACGGCGCTGTGGAGATTATGGTCCTCCATGGGGACCTGTCCAGCGGGGTGTATTGCCCCATCAGCCGGGAGCAGATCGCGCGATCGGGGCTGGATTATCTGGCCCTGGGCCACGTTCACGGCTGCAGCGGCATTTTGCGGGAGGGACGCACCTTTTACGCCTATCCCGGCTGCCCGGAGGGCAGGGGCTTTGACGAGCCCGGCCGGAAGGGTGTGATCGCCGGCACGGTGGACCGGGGCGCCTGCGCCCTGCGCTTTGTCCCCCTGCAGGGGGCGCGTTATGAGTCCCTGGAGGTAGACGTGACCGGGGGTGATCCCATGGCCCGGGCCCTGGCTGCCATCGGACAGCCGGAGGCGCAGGCCCATTATCGTCTGACGCTGGTGGGAGAGACCTCCCATGCGCCGGATCCGGCGGTTCTGGAAGCGACCCTGAAGGACCGCTGCGCCCAGATCACCGTGACGGACAACACCCGTGTGATTGCGGACCTGTGGGCGGGCGCCGGAGAGGACAGTCTGCGGGGTGAGTTTCTCGCCCGGATGGAGCGCCGCTGTGAGCAGGCGGACCCGGAGCAGGCGGAGCGCATCCGGCTTGCGGCACGGTTCGCCCTGGGGGCGATGGACGGTTATGATTTCCCGGAGATGGAGCTGCCATGAAGATTCTGAGCATGAAAGCCGCCTTCGGCCAGCTGCAGGGAGACAGCCTGAAGCTGGGGCCCGGCCTGAATATCATCCAGGCGCCCAACGAGGCCGGGAAAAGCACCTGGTGCACCTTTATCAAGACCATGCTCTACGGCCTGAA
>ONVR01000387.1 GCA_900321335.1 uncultured Eubacteriales bacterium
CAGACCGCCACCACGGTCTTCAACGGCCAGCTCATCAACCCCGTGCAGTTCGGCTGGGAGAAGGATATCAGCGATATTATCTATTTCGCCACGGCCCTTCCGAACGGATGAAGCCGGACAGGCAGAGACAACGCCTCAAACAAACACGGCAGAGATAAAACCAAGGTTTTATCTCTGCCGTGTTTGTTTATTGTGTTCAGGGCTCAGCCTTTGACGCCCTTTACCCAGTTTTCACACATCCGGTAATACATGGACATATCGCCCACCTGGACGATATAATCCGCGCCGCAGGCGAACCATTCGTTCGTATCCTCCGGGTCTTTTCCGAGCATGCCGGAGAAGACGCCCTTTTTCTTGGCCCGCTGAATCATATCGCGGATGGCGTCCTTGACCCTCGGGTCGTCCAGCTGTCCGGGAATGCCGAGAGAGACCGAGAGATCGTAGGGACCGAAAAACACGAACTCCACGCCCTCCACATCCAGAATCTCGTCAAAAGCCTCCACGCCCGCCTTTCCTTCGATCAGCAATACGACGGCCACGTCGCGATTGGACTCGTCAAAATAGGTTTCGCTTTTCCCGGTATACCGGTTGGCGCGGACATAAGGGCACGCGCCGCGCTTTCCAACGGGCGCAAACTTGGACCACCGGATGGCCTCCCGGGCGTCCTCCACGCTGCTCACGCCGGGGACGACAATGCCCGCGGCGCCCAGATCCAGCGCCTTTTTGATATCATCCTCATTGATGTTGGGCACACGAACCAGCGGGATGCAGTCGAAGGACTCCGCCGCGCGGATCAGGTGTGCGTTGCTCTCGCCGCTCCAGCTGCCATGCTCATTGTCGATGAAGACAAAATCGAAGCCGGTCTGAGCGGTGATCTCCACCATCTCTGGGCAGGCTGTGTTGACAAACATGCCGATGGGCTTTTCTTCCTCAGCAAAAAGCTGCTTTAAACTTTTACGCATTCGCGGTAACCTCCCTTTTTACGTAACAATTAGAAGACCAGACTGGGAATAAAGGACTGGACCTGCGGGAAAATGGTGACGACAAGCAGAACGATGAAGACGACGCCCATGACATACAGCACGTCCGGGAAGCTGTCCTCGATTCGTATTCCGACAATGCGGCAGCCGGTAAACAGACAGACCGAAAGCGGCGGCGTCAGCGAGCCGATGGCGGTGTTCATCAGCATGATGATGCCGAACTGTACCGGCGTATAGCCGAAGCTCACCATGATAGGCAGCAGGATCGGGGTCATCAGGATCACGATGGAGACGGTCTCCATGAAGGTGCCTTCGATGAGAAGGATCAGCGTGATGACGACAATAATGATATATTTGTTGCTGGTGATGCCAAGCAGCCAGGCGGTGAAGTTCTGGGGAACGTTCTCAATGGCGAGGATCCAGCCCAGAGGCGTAGCCGCCGAGATGATGAGCATAATGACCGCGCTGGCAATCGCGCTGTCGGCGGCCACCTTGATAAACTGCTTGAAGGTCAGCTCCCGGTATACAAAGACGGCCAGAAGGAAGGCGTACACGCAGGAGACCACGGCCGATTCCGTCGGCGTAAAGAGACCGGAGAGGACGCCCCCGAGAATAATAACCGGGGTCATCAGCGGCAGGATCGCATCCGCGACAATGAACACGATCTGCCGAAGCGTATGCTTTTCATAGCCGCTCGGGTAATTGCGTTTGATGGCGATGACAATAATCAGGAGCATCAGCCCCACGATGACCATAATGCCGGGGATAATGCCAGCGAGGAACATCTCACCGATCGAGGCGCCGGAAGAAGCGCCGTAGACGACCATGACAAGGCTTGGAGGAATCAGACTGGCCATGGCACCGCCGGCGGCCATCAGGGAGGCGGTAATCCCCTTGCCGTAGCCGTCCTTGACCATTTCCGGCCCCATCAGGCCGCCGATGGCCGCGGTGCTTGCAACGCCGGAACCGGAGACGGCTCCGAAGAAGCCCAGCGCCGCGCAGCCGGCCGCGCCGATTCCGCCGGGAACCTTGCCCATGATCAGACGCGCCAGACGCATCAGGCGGGGGGAACTGCCGTAGGCCATGATCGCGCCGGAGAGCATGAACATGGGGAGCGCCATCATGGTGAAGGAGCTGACGCCGTTGCACATGCGCTGCGGAAGAATCGTGAGCGGGGAACCGGAGGTCAGCAGAAAGGCCAGGCAGCTCATGCCGATGGAGAAGCCGACGGGAACACCGAGCAGGAGCGTGACCAGCATGACACCGAAGAGAACGCCGATCATGTCTTCTCGCCTCCTTCCTTAACCACCTCAACGCCGAGGCTCTTGACCTCGCGTACCGCAAGAACGATAAAATAGGCGACCATGATGATGCAGCCCGCAATGATGGCAAAGTAGCTGATGGCATTGGGCAGATGCAGGCCGGAGCTGTAGATTTTCAGATTCTTCTGGTAGACAGGCAGGGAAATATAGGCCAGAGCGACACAGAAAACGGCGCACAGCAGATCGCTGAAAGCGAGCAGATAGGCGCGCACCTTGGGAGAAAACAGCGAAACGAAGAAATCGATTCGGGTGTGGGTGTTGCGGCTGACAGCCAGCGCCGACCCGAAAAAGGTGACCCAGACCATGGAGAACAAAACAATCTCATCCGTCCAGATAAACGATCGGTGGAATATGAAGCGGTTTGCGACCTGCGCAAAGGAACTCAAACACATGAGAATCATCAAAAACGCGCAGACCTTTTCCATGATGGAGTCCAGCAGCTTCAGAGCTTTCATAGTAACCTCCTCTCGGAAAGCCTGTCTCGCCGGTTTGCCGAGCCAGGTTTGTACGATTTCATTCTACGGGGCAAAAGCCGGGATACGGGATGCGCACGGCCGACCGGTATGTTCAGGAACCCCGGAATGCCATATGGCATTCCGGGGCAGAAGCGCCAGATTCCCGGAATTACTCCAGAGGATCCTGGCCGGAAGAGGTAAGCGCGAGGTTGACGGCCTCCGTACCGAACTCGTCGGTGTAGAGCGCCCAGACCTCGTCCATCGCGGCCTTGAAGGCCTCGGCGTCGATCTCGTTAACTTCCATGCCGTTGTCGATGCAGGTCTGGATCATATCCGCCTCGGACGCGCTGGAGAGCTCGCGGTCATAATCGCGGCACTCCTCGGACGCGGCCTGGATGATCTCCTGATACTCGGCGGGCAGGCTGTCCCAGAAATCGGGGTTGACGATGAACAGCGCGGTGGAGTAGAAGTGACCGGACAAGGACAGGTACTTCTGCACGTCATAGAAGCCGTTGGCCGTGATGATCGACAGGGGGTTCTCCTGGCCGTCGACCGTGCCCTGCTGCAGGGCGGTATACAGCTCGCTGAAGTTGATGATCGTCGCGGATGCGCCGAGGGCCTCAAACATCTTCACCCGGATCTCGGACTGCGCAGAACGGAACTTGATGTCCTTCATATCGTCGGGGGTGACGATGGGACGGACATTGTTGGTGAAGTGACGGAAGCCGGACTCCCAGAAGCAGAGGACCTTGAGGCCGGTGGGCTCAATCCAGTTCTCCTTGACGAAATCGCCGTAGGCGCCGTCGAAAGCGGCACGGGCGTGCTCTACATCGGGATACATGAAGGGCAGCTCCTCAATGGCGGTCTCGGGGACCATGTTCTGCCAGTTGGACATGCCCATGATCATGGCGGCGGTCAGGGAGCCGTCAATGACCTGCTGGATTTCCTCGAGTTCGCCGCCCAGAACGCTGCTGTCGTAGATGTCGACCTTGACAGCGCCGTCGGTCTTCTCTTCCACGATCTCCTTAAACTTCTCCAGCGCAATATGAGCCGGATGGGTCTGGGAGTTGACATGCGCGATTTTCAGGGAATAGGTCTTGGGCGCTGCTTCCGCGGAAGAGGCTGCCAACGCGAAAACCATCACGAAGGTCAAAAGCAGCGCAAGAAGGCGGGTGCATTTTTTCATGTTTGTTTCTCCTTTTTTATTATTTTTTGTATGATCGACGTGCGGACGATCATGCATTACGAAAGAAGGGGAGTACGCACAATGCGCTCAAAAACCGGTATGCTGGTATGATTTGTATACCAATTTCATTTTCAAGGTATCATTTTTAAATCCAAGTGTCAATACGTAAATATTAAAATCGTAAAAAGCGCTTAATTTCAGGGGCGGAATTCGGCTAAAATGCACAATAGCAAAGGAAGGGAATGGCGCGATATAATAGGGCAAAACAGGACGAAGGGGCGTGCCCGCTATGTTTGAACCACTTCAGAAGCAGACAATCGTTGACAATATCATTGACACACTGCTGGAAATGATTGCCAAGGGAGATCTCCGCCCGGGACATGCGCTGCCAAGCGAGCGCGATCTGGCGGTGATGCTGAATGTGAGCCGCACCTCTGTCCGCGAGGCGCTGAAGGCGCTGTCCTATAACGGCATCCTACAGGTGAAGCCGGGCTCGGGTACCTATCTCACGGAAAAAGCTCTGAGCGCGCCCATGTCGCTGCGCTCGAATCTGGAGACCCTGATCCTGAAGCATCAGTCCGACTACTGGGAGGTCATTGAAGCGCGGCGTATTCTGGAGGTGGAGATGTCCGTGCTCACGGCCAAGCGGGCATCGCTGGAGACTATTTCGGAGCTTGAGGACTGCGTGAAGCACATGCGGGAGCTGCTGGAGCAGGAATCCTACGAGGCGTATACGATGGAGGATCTGACCTTCCACAACATGATTGCCCGCAGCTGCCTGAACGATTATCTGTATAAGGCCTACAGCCAGCTCTTCCCCATTTTTGTGGAACTATCCCGCTTGGGTGAGGCCGTATCGGACCGGCACTGGCCCTCTTTCAAGCAGCATGAGGAGATTCTGGAGGCGATCAAGATCGGGGACCAGGAGAAGGTGCGGGAGCGTGTGGAAGCGCACATTGACTTCTGCTCCGAGAGCATGATCCTGTACTTCCAGCAGATGAGACAAAATTAAAAATCGAAAAGAGGCGGATTCACAGGTTCGTGAATCCGCCTCTTTGGCAGACAATGGTTTCTTACGCCAGGTTCAGGCCCCGGCGCAGGCTCAGGGTCGTGGCGAAGTAGAGCAGCGCGCCCTGGATCAGCTCCACGGCCAGGGAGAAGCGGAGCAGCCGGTTC
>ONVR01000317.1 GCA_900321335.1 uncultured Eubacteriales bacterium
ACGTGCGCTTTGCCTCCGTTTACAGACAGTTCAAGGACATCAACACCTTTATGGAGGAGCTGGCAAAGCTCCTCAACGACAACAACTAAAGCCTTCAAAACACGCTGCCCAGGGTGACGCTTTCCCGCTGGGCGGCGCTGGCCAGCCGGGTCCGGGCGATGCGTCCCTGGGCGGCTGCCGCGTCTGTGTCACGGGACTGCAGGCACCCGGCAAGCTCCTCCAGGGCGTCATACACGGCGTCAAACTCATCGTGGCGGAGCACCATGTGCAGATAGGTGCTGTGCCGGTCCATAACGGATACGGCCCGCTCCGCACACGCCAGGGCAGACGCCCAGTCGCCGTCCGCCGCCCTGTCACAGGCGTCCCGGACCAGTCCGGACACCTGGTCTGTCACGGCATTGACGCCGCTGACGTTGACAGCGGCCAGAACCAGCAGCAGCAAAATCGCCGCCCCGGCAAGCACTTCTTTTTTCATCGCTCTGCCTCCATGGGCGCTGTGTAGAGCTCCCCCTGCTCGTTGACGGTCAGAAGAAACGTTCCCTGCACGCCGGACAGGCCGTGTTTCCGGAGCGTCTGTTCCAGCCATGCCCGGTCTTTCCCCAGGCTCTGCAGGTTTTCCCCGATGAGCCTGCCGTCGTTGATGAGCACCAGGGGCAGTCCCCCGTCCGCCGGATGCAGACCCATCTGTGCCGGAGTCACGGGCCCGTGCTCCGGGTACAGCAGCACGCTCATGCTGCCGTCTGTCTCTACGATGGCGTAACGGACGGCGGCCAGATCTGTCACGTCCTTTTTCCGCAGCTCCTCCTGGAGTTCGTCGATGGTCAGACGGTTTTTTCGCATCTCCGACTGGACGATCCTGCCGTTGTGTATGATCACGCTGGGGCTTCCGCAAAGCAGATGCCGCAGGCGCACGCTTTTGAGCATGGCGCCGGAGAGCAGGATCTGCAGGCACAGCAGAACGATCACCGGCACCAGGCCGTACAGCAGCGGGGTCCCCACGTCCTGAAGAGGATGGGAGGCCAGATCGGAGATCAGCACCGCCACCACCAACTCCGACGGCTCCAGCTGGCCCAGCTGCCGCTTGCCCATGATGCGCATGGCCACGGCAATGGCGGTAAAGATGATGATGGTTCGTATAATGGAAATTGCCATAAAATCACCGGTATTGCAAGGATACGGTTAGCATTCCCCGCCGGTGGGCGAATTATGTTATGGGAGATCGATATGAAATTCACAAAAATGCAGGGCATCGGCAACGATTACGTGTACATCAACTGCTTTGATGAGGCCATAGACATGGACGAGATTGCGGCGCTTACCGTCCGGCTGTCCGACCGGCACTTCGGCGTGGGCTCCGACGGTGTGATCCTGATCTGCCCCTCTGACAAGGCAGACTTCCGCATGCGCATGTTCAACGGCTGCGACGGCAGCGAGGCGGAGATGTGCGGCAACGGCATCCGGTGCGTGGGAAAATACGTCCACGACAAGCACCTGACAGACAAGACCACCGTCACCGTGGAGACGCTGGCGGGGATTAAAACCCTGGGGCTCAACCTGGTGGACGGTCAGGTGGACACAGTCCGGGTGGACATGGGTGAGCCCGTGTTTGCCTGCGGAAAGATCCCCGTGGCCACCGACGGACCCGAATTCGTGGACCAGCCCGTACAGACGCCTCTGGGAACGTACCGGATGACGGCGGTTTCCATGGGCAACCCCCACGCCGTCACCTTTGTGGAGGACGTGGAAGGGCTGGAGATCGAGAAGATCGGCCCCCTTCTGGAAAATCACCCGCTGTTCCCCAAACGGGCAAACATCGAGTTTATTCAGGTCGTCAGCGACGGGATCCTGCGCATGCGGGTCTGGGAGCGCGGCAGCGGCGAGACCCTCGCCTGCGGCACCGGCGCCTGCGCGTCCATCGCCGCTGCGGTCGTCAACGGCCGCAGCCGCAGACAGGTGAAGATGCGCCTGCTGGGCGGCGAGCTGGAGCTGGACTGGAACGAGACGGACAATCACGTGTATATGACAGGGCCCGCCCGATTTGTCTTTGACGGCGAACTGCTCTGAGAAAAGAAACAACACCACAGAAACGGAGAAAGAAATATGGTAAAAATCAATGACAATTTCCTGAAGCTGCCCGGCGGCTACCTCTTCCCGGAGATCGCCCGCAGGGCAAACGCCTTCAGCGCCACCAATCCGCCCATGCCCCTGATCAAACTGGGCATCGGTGACGTGACCCAGCCTCTGG
>ONVR01000291.1 GCA_900321335.1 uncultured Eubacteriales bacterium
GCGATCAGGCGATGATGTTCAGAATCAGGGTCAGCACCCAGAAGGCCAGGCCGAACCACTTGGTGGCTTTGGCCAGACGGGAGTCCAGGGATTTGCTCTTGTTCCGGGACAGGTAGGTTTCGGAACCGCCGCCGATGGCCCCGGACAGGCCGGAGGTCTTTCCGCTCTGGAACAGGACGACGAGAATAATGATCAGACTGACGATAAGATGGATGATGGTGATTGCCATTGTCATGTGAAGGGTTCCCCTTTCCGGAATTTCTATTTCAAAAGGATATTTTTGAGAAATCAAGACGCGGTCTTTCGGACCGTACCTGAAAGTTTAACATAAGACGCGGAAAATAGCAAGCCTTTTTTGCCGATTTTTCCGGTAAAAATCAGGACCCCAATATCTTGTGGATACGGGGGTTTTCCCCAGAAAGGAAGCACAAAAAATGCTCTTTGACACACACGCCCACTACGACGACGGGAAGTTTGACCAGGACCGGTACGACCTGCTGGCGGCCATGCCGGCGGCGGGGATCGCGGGGATCGTGAACAACGGCACCACGGTGGAATCCTCCCGGTTTTCTCTGGCGCTGGCGGAGCGGTATCCCTTCGTCTACGCCGCGGTGGGGATCCATCCGGAGGAGATGGACGACTACACCCCGGCGCATCTGGATCAGATCGAAACGCTGCTGCAGCGGGAAAAGGCCGTGGCGGTGGGCGAGATCGGGCTGGATTATTACTGGCGGCAGGACAACAAGGACCTGCAGAAGCAGGCGCTCCGGCAGCAGCTGGAGCTGGCCCGGGCTTACCGGAAGCCCGCGGTCATCCACATCCGGGAGGCGATGGGGGACGCGCTGGCGATCCTGGAGGGGTTTCCGGACGTGCGCCTGGTGCTCCACTGCTACGCCGGGAGCTGGGAGACGGCGAAGGTGCTGCTGTCCCAGGGACGGTATCTGTCCTTCAACGGGGTGCTGACCTTCAAAAACGCCCGCAAGAGCGTGGAGGTGGTCGCGCAGATGCCCCTGGACCGGCTCATGCTGGAGACGGACAGCCCCTATCTGGCGCCGGTGCCCTTCCGGGGCAGGCGCAACAGTTCCCTGTATCTGGAGCAGGTGGCCCGGAAGGTGGCGGAGATCCGGGGCATCCCCCAGGAGGAGGTGGAGGCGGTCACCACCGCCAACGCAAAGGCGTTTTTCGGCCTTGCGTGATCTGTTTTACAAGGAGGAAGGCATGAATCAGACGGAAAGACGGATCTTTCTGATCCGGGAGCTTTTGAAGGAGGATCCCCGCTACGGGAACATCCCGGTGCCGGAGGATACACAGGAGCAGAAAAACCTGCTGCGCAGCCTCATGAATGTGCGGCCGCCCCGGCCCGCCGGGGAGGCGTTTCTGGCCGTGCAGGACGCATATTTGAAAGAGGCCGTCGCGGAAAAGGGGATCGTGCGCCCCGGGGAGATCCCCGAGATCCGCCGCGGGATCTCCCTGTGGCAGGGGGACATTACGAGACTGGCCGCGGACGCCATCGTCAACGCCGCCAATTCCCGGATGCTGGGCTGTTTCGTGCCCATGCACACCTGCATCGACAACTGCATCCACACCTTCGCCGGGGTCCAGCTCCGGCTGGCCTGCCATGCGCAGATGGAGGCCCTCCGGGCCCGGTACGGGGCGGACTACGAGCAGCCCACGGCGGTGCCCATGCTCACCCCGGGCTTCAACCTGCCGGCAAACCACGTGATCCACATCGTGGGGCCCATCGTAAGCCGGGGCCTGACCCCGGCGCTGGAGGCGGATCTGGCCGCCTGCTACCGGAACGCCCTGGAGCTGTGCCGGGAAAACGGGCTGAAGACCGTCGCCTTCTGCTGCATCTCCACCGGGGTGTTCCGCTTCCCCAACGACCGTGCCGCCCGGATCGCCGTGGACACCGTGTCCCGCTGGCGGGAGGAGCATCCGGGCGTCCTTGACCGGGTGATCTTCAACGTATTCAAGGATGAGGACCGGAGGCTCTATGAAAAAGAACTTTCCTGAACGCCCGGACGGCTACCGGGAATCCATCGAAATGGGCCTCCGGGCCGTCCGGCAGTACGACCTGCACACCCTGTCCAAAACCGGCTCCCCGGAGCAAAACCTCCGCCGGCTGCGCCGGGCGCTGGCCGAGGCCGACGCCGTGGTCGTCGGCGCCGGGGCCGGCCTGTCCACCGCCGCGGGCTATACCTACAGCGGCGAGCGGTTCCGCCGGTACTTCGGCGACCTTGCCCGGAAGTACGGCTTTTCCGACATGTATACCGGGGGCTTTACCGACTTTGCCTCCCCGGAGGAGCGGTGGGCCTTCTGGAGCAGGAATATTTATGTAAACCGATATATGGACCCGCCGAAGCCCGTGTACCATCGGCTGCTCTCCCTGGTGCAGGGGAAGGACTACTTCGTCATCACCACCAACGTGGATCACTGCTTCCAGCGGGCGGGCTTTGACAAAAAGCGCCTGTTTTACACCCAGGGGGACTACGGCCTCTGGCAGTGCGCCAGGCCCTGCCACGACAGGACCTACGACAATGAGCAGACGGTCCGGGAGATGCTCCTGGCCCAGGGGTTTGTGATCGGAGGGGACGGGGGGCTGACCGTGCCGGAGGGCGTGACGCTGAAAACGGCGGTGCCCACGGCCCTCGTGCCCGTCTGCCCCGTCTGCGGGGAGCCCATGACCATGAATCTCCGGGCGGACGACACCTTTGTGGAGGACGAGGGGTGGCGCCGGGCCTCCGCCGCCTACGGGGACTTTCTCCGGCGGCACCGGGATCTGAAGACGGTGTATCTGGAGCTGGGGGTGGGAGCCAACACCCCGGTGATCATCAAGTTCCCCTTCTGGCAGATGACGGCGGAAAACCCCAAAGCCCTGTACGCCTGCGTCAACCTGGGGCAGGCCTTCTGCCCCGGACCCATCGAAGGGCGCTCCGTCTGCATCGACGGGGACATCGGCCCGGTGCTGACGGCGCTTCTGGCGGCCCGCTGACCGGAGAAAACGGCAAACCCCGGCGGCCTGTTTCGGCTGCCGGGGGTGATTTTATGTTAACTTACGCCGGGGGATCACACCGCCAGGGAGTAGCCGCCGTCGGCGGTGACGATGACGCCGGTGACGATGTTGGAGGCCTCGGAGGCCAGATACACCGCCAGGGCGCCGATCTCGATGGCCTGGCCGAAGCGGCCCATGGGGATCTTTTCCAGAAGCTCCCTGGCCGCGTCCTCGGGCATGTTCTTCATCAGATCCGAGTAGGTATAGCCCGGAGCGATGGCGTTGACGTTGATGCCGTACTGACCCCACTCCACCGCCAGGTCCCGGGTCAGGTGGTTCAGAGCCGCCTTGGCCGCGTGATAGGGGGCGAAGGTGAGGGGCTTGTTGATGATGGCGCCGGAGTTGGAGGTGATGTTGATGACCTTGCCGCCCTTGCCCGCGTCGCGCATGTACTTGCCGACCACGTAGCACATCCGCATGGCGCCGTTGAGGTCCACGTCGATGCAGCGGAACCAGTCGCTCATCTCCTCGTCCATGTCCAGCACGGGGCCGGCCACGGCCACGCCGGCGTTGTTGACCAGAATATCCACGCCGCCGAAGTCGGCCACGCAGGCGGCCACGGCGGAGCGGCAGTTCGCCATGTCCCGGATGTCCAGAGGATAGAAGGCGAACTTGCCCTCATACTTCCCGGAGAAGTCCTGCACCACGGCCTCTGCGGTGGCCCGGTCACGGCACATGATGGCCACGTTGGCCCCCTGCTGGGCGAAGGCGGTGGCGATGCCCAGGCCGATGCCCCGGTTGCCGCCGGTGACGATGGCGTTTTTGCCCCGCAGGCAGTAAGCGCCTTCAAGGGACGTGATGGGTGATTTTACCATTGTGATCGCTCTCCTTCTCTGCGGGCCGCTGCCCGCTGTTTTATGGCAATATCGTACCACAAACGCCCCGGCGGCACAATAGAAAAGGTGCGCTTTCACAAAATTAAAAATTAGGATTGACAAACTTTTCAGCGTATTGTAAAATAACAAAGCTAAGGACGATTAGCTCAGTTGGTTAGAGCGTCCGCTTGACGTGCGGAAGGTCACAGGTTCGAATCCTGTATCGTCCACCATTTTCTATAATTTTATACGTATACAGTGCCTCCCTGTCACGGGGAGGAGAATAGGGAACCATGTGAAAATCATGGACGGTAACCGCCACTGTGTAATGCTCCGGTCCGGAGAGGGGCGCAAGGCCCGCCATTGGGGAAACCTGAGAAGGCGCTTTCGGATCGCGCGGTCAAGGCCGCGGGGGCATAAGTCAGGAGACCTGCTGGATATGTGACGAGGGGTCGGCGGTTTTACCGATACCGGATCGAACAACTGCGGAAAAACGGCCGCGGCACATTTGTGCCGCGGCTTTTTTTTGCCCGCAATTTGGGATTTTTTGTAAGGTTTTTGCTTTTTCGGGCGATAAGCGTCCGCTTTGCCCGGCGGACGGATCGGAGGGAAGTATGCTGACAAGAAAAATTGCAAAGCGGCTGCTGCAGATGGTGATCGTGCTGATCTGCATCAGCTTTCTGACCTTTCTGCTGACCTATCTTGCCCCGGGAGATCCCGCCTCTGCCATGTACGAGGCGGCGGGCATCCTGCCCACGGAGGAGCAGCTGGAGACGGCCCGGCTGGCCATGGGCCTGGACAAGCCCTTTGCCGTGCAGTACGGCAGCTGGGTGCTGGGGATCCTCCACGGGGATCTGGGCACCTCCTTTTCCAAAAACCTGCCCGTGGGCACCATCATCGGCCAGCGGCTTCTGCCCACGCTGAAAATGGCCCTGCTGTCTCTGGCCATCATGCTGGTGATCTCCATCCCTCTGGGGGTGCTCTCCGCGGTCAAGCGGGACGGGGTCTGGGACTATATCATCCGGTTTCTGTCCTTTTTCGGCATCTCCATGCCGGGCTTCTGGCTGGGCCTGCTGCTGATGTACGTGGTGTGCGTCAAGCTCCGGCTGCTGCCGGCGGTCTCCAGCAGCTCCGGGTTTAAGCAGATGCTGCTGCCGGCCATTACCCTGGCCATCGCCATGGCCTCCAAGTACACCCGTCAGGTCCGCGCCTCCGTGCTGGAGGAGCTCAGCCAGGACTACGTGGTGGGGGGCAAGGCCCGGGGCCTGAAGTATCCCCGGATCCTGTGGCGGCACGTGTTCAAAAACTCCCTGCTGCCCCTGATCACCCTGCTGGGCATCTCCTTCGGCAGCCTGCTGGGGGGCACGTCCATCGTGGAGATCGTCTTCTCCTACCCCGGTCTGGGCAATCTGGCGGTCCAGTCCGTGACCGCCCGGGACTATCCCCTGATCCAGGGCATCGTCCTGTGGGTGGCGTTTATCTATATGATCGTGAATCTGGTGGTGGATCTGACCTATGATCTGGTGGATCCCCGCATCCGGGAGGCGAGATGACCATGAAAAAGCTCGGAACGTTCTGCAAGGCCCACAAGGCCGTGACGGTCTATGCCATCCTCGTGCTGCTGATCGTCCTGGTGGCCGTCTTTGCCAAGGTCATCGCCCCCTATTCCCCCACGGAGGCCTCCCTGCGGGACGCCTTCCAGCCCCCCTCCGCCGCCCATAAGTTCGGCACGGACTTCATGGGCCGGGATCTGTTCTCCCGGATCATCTACGGCACGAGAGCAAGCCTCTCCAGCGCCCTGATCCTGGTGGCGGCCGCCATGGTCATCGGCGGTCTGCTGGGGATCATCGCCGGCTTTGCCGGCGGGGTGGTGGACGCGGTGATCATGCGCGTCTGCGACACCATGCTCTCCTTCCCGGATCTGATCCTGGCCATCGCCATCGCCGGCATCCTGGGCCCCAGCTTCGTCAACGCCATCATCGCCATCCTGGCGGTGAGCTGGACGAAATACGCCCGCCTGGCCCGGAGCATGGTGCTCAAGATCAAGCAGCGGGATTACATCGCCGCCGCCCGGACCACAGGCTCCCGGGCCCGGCACATCCTGTTTACCTATATGGTGCCCAACGCCCTGCCCACCCTGCTGACCACGGCGGTGCTGGACATCGGCACCACCATCCTGGGGATCTCCGGTCTGTCCTTCCTGGGCTTCGGCATCCAGCCCCCCACCCCGGAGTGGGGCTACATGCTCTCCGAGGGCCGCAGCTATATGCAGACCTACCCCTGGCTGATGATCTTCCCGGGCCTTGCGATCTTTATTACGGTGGTTGCGTTCAACCTGCTGGGTGACAGTGTCCGCGACGTTCTGGACCCCGGCAAGGCGCGTAAACATAAAAAGAAAAAGAGAAAACTCAACAAAGCGTAAATGAAAGGAGTACAAATGAAACTGAAAAAGATTTTCGCACTCCTGCTTGTGGTCTGCATGACAGCCGCCCTTCTGGCCGGCTGCGGCGGCAATTCCGCAGGCAGCGACACCGCAAACACCACTCCCGCCGACACCGCCCCCGCGTCCTCTGACACCGGTGCCGACACCGCGCCGGCTTCCTCTGACGCCAGCGCCCCCGCCGATACCGCTCCCGCGGCCTCCGGCAAGACCCAGCTCAACGTGGTATCCGACATGTTCAGCCAGCCCAACATCCACGATCTGAGCCCCAGCTGGTTCGTTGTCCGTCTTGGCCTGGCCGAGACACTGGTAAGATTCGGTGAGGACAGCTCCTACCAGCCCTGGCTGGCCACCAGCTGGGAGGTTGCCGACGACAACCTGACCTGGACCTTCCACCTGCAGGAGGGCGTCAAGTTCTCCAACGGCGCCGATATGACCGCCACCAAGGTCAAGGAGTCCATCGAGTACCTCTATGAGGATCAGGATCCCGCCAACGGCGGCGTGGGCGACGCCCTGACCTTTATGACCTACACCTCCATCACCGCTGACGACGCGGCGAATACCGTGACCATCGTCACCACGGAGCCCGTGCCCGACATGCCCGGCGTTATGGCTTACCCCCTGTTCGCCATCATCGACGCGGAGGCCACCCGTGGCCGGGATATGCTCCTGGAGGGCCCCATCGGCACCGGCCCCTACGTTGTGACCTCCTACACCGACGGCCACGACTATCAGCTTGCCAAGAACCCCTACTACTGGGACGGCGAGGTCCCCTTTGAGACCGTCAACTATGTAAAGGTCGCCGAGGAGAGCTCCCGCTACAACGCCCTGCTGGACGGCTCTGCCGACATCGCCACCCATATCCAGGCCTCCAACCTGCCCGCCCTGGAATCCGCCGGCTACGCTGTGAGCAACGTCTCCGGCGCCCGTGACGGTTATTTCCACGTGAATTTTGAGGGTCCCATGGGCAACGACGCCCTGCGGAAGGCCGTGTTCATGGCCATCGACGACGAGACCGTCTGCGACATCACCACCGGCGGCTCCTACACCGCGGGCTACACGCCGCTGGCGCCCATCTTTACCCAGTGGGGCGGCGCCGATATCCCTGACGTGACCGCCTACAACCCCGAAGAGGCCATGAAGATCCTGGACGAGGCCGGCATCAAGGACACCGACGGCGACGGCTGGCGTGAGCTGGACGGCCAGAACATCCTGCTGACCTACGTCACCGTGACCGGCCGCCAGATGGCGGACATCGCCCAGGCCCACGCCACCCTGATCCAGGCCATCGGCGTCAACTGCGAGGTCAAGGTGGTCGACTCCCAGGGCGAGTACATGACCAACGGCACCTTCGACATGGTCAACTCCAACGAGATGATCGTGCCCACCGGCGATCCCGTGAACTTCCTGTCTCACTGGTACTCCGAATCCGGCACCGGCTACAACTACGCCCGGTACAGCAATCCTGATTTCGACAAGGCCTTCGAGGCTCTCAAAACCGAGATGGACGTAAGCAAGAGAAACGAGTACGTCAAGCAGCTGCAGCAGATCATGGTGGACGACAGTGTCCTGCTGCTGGGCGGCTACTACAACTTCAACATCTGCTCCGCACCCTCCGTGACCGGCGTGGTGCAGCCTCCCTGCGACTTCTACTGGATCACCAAGGACATCAAGCCCGCGGCGTAAACCCGGCACAGATCCGGACGGGAGGGCCCTCCGGGGCCTTCCCGCCGGGAAAAACGCTCCGCACACAGACAGAAGGAGTATGCTTATGCTGAACGTGAAGAACATCACTGTGGAATACGACGAAAGACCCGTGGTCGAGGACTTCAGCCTGGAGATGGGCGAGGGCGAGATCGTCAGTCTGGTGGGCGAGTCCGGCTCCGGCAAGACCACCGTGATCCGCGCCATTCTGGGCCTGCTGCCCGAGGGGGGCGAGGTCACCCGGGGGGAGATCTTCTTTGACGGCAAATCCCTGCTGGACTGCCCGAAAAAGGATCTGATCGCCATGCGCGGCCGGGATATGTCCATGATCTTTCAGGACTGCGGCGCCATGATCGACCCCACCTCCACCATCGGCTCCCAGTTTATCGAGTACATCCGCACCCACGAGAAGATGGGAAAGCGGGAGGCCTATGACCGGGCGGCGAAAATGCTCACCGCCATGCGCCTGCCGGACGCGGACAACGTGATGCACAGCTACCCCTTCCAGCTCTCCGGCGGCATGCGCCAGCGTGTGGGCATCGCCATGGCCATGACCTTCGAGCCCAAGCTGCTGCTGGCCGATGAGCCCACCTCCGCCCTGGACGTGACGACCCAGGGCCAGATCATCCGTCAGATGATGGATATGTACAAGGAGCACAAGACCTCCATTATTATTGTGACCCACAACCTGGGTGTGGCGGCGTATATGTCCGACCAGATCCTGGTCATGAAGGGCGGCAAGGTGGTGGAGCGGGGAGACCGGGAGAAGATCCTGCATCACCCGGAGGATCCGTACACCGTGAACCTGCTGGATTCGATTCCCAAAATGGATGGTGAGGTTTATGTCGAATACTGATAAGGAAGTCCTGCTGGAAGCCAGGGACGTCACAAAGATTTTCCGGACCACCAAGGGCCGGAGCCTGCTTGCCAACGACAAGGTGAATCTGAAAATCTACAGGGGCGAGACCCTTGGCATCGCCGGAGAGAGCGGGTGCGGCAAGAGCACCTTTATCCGGATGATCACCATGCTCGACGAGCCCACCTCCGGGGAGATCCTGTTTCGCGGACAGAACGTCTCCCACCTCAGAGGCGAGGCCCGCCGTCAGGTCTGCCGCCACGTGCAGATGGTCTTTCAGGATCCGGCGGAGGCCTTTTCTCCCCGGATGAAGATCAAGGACATCGTCTGCGAGCCCCTTTTGAATTTCAGGCTCATCTCCCGCAGCCAGGTGAACGACAAGGCCCGGGAGCTGCTGGAAATGGTGGAGCTGCCCGGGGAGTTTGCCGACCGGTACGCCCGGGATATGTCCGGGGGCCAGCGCCAGCGTGTGGGCATCGCCAGAGCCCTCGCTCTGGAGCCGGAGCTGCTGATCTGCGACGAGGTCACCTCCGCCCTGGACGTGTGCGTCCAGAAGCGCATCACCGACCTGCTGCTGAAGCTGCAGAAGGAAAAGGGCATCACCATGGCCTTTATCTGCCACGACATCTCTCTGGTCCGGGCCATGTCCCATCGGACGGCCATCATGTACCTGGGCAATATCCTGGAGGTCGTGCCCGGCAAACAGCTGGGCCTGCAGATGAGCCATCCCTATACCAAGGCCCTGAAAAGCTCCCTGTTCTCCGTGGACATGGATTTCAACGAGCCCCTGGAGATCCTGGAGTCCGAGGCCCCCAGCCCCCTGGACATTCCCACCGGCTGTCCCTTCCGGAACCGGTGCCGGTACGTCCAGAAGATCTGCGCCACGGAAAAGCCCGTTCTGCGCACCCTGGAGCCCGGCCATCAGATCGCCTGCCACCTGTTTAACGGCTTCCCCGAGGTGGAAGAATAAGCGAGCCGACAGCAGCGCCGCAATCGCGGCGCTGTTTTTTCTGTCCGGGGGCCATTGCCCGGCCCGGTGTTTTGCGCTATAATTGTCCCGGAAACCAAACACGGACGGGAGACGCTTATGGAAAACCGCGAGGGCCGGGTGATCCCCACCACGGGCCGGAACAACTGCGGGGGCAGGTGCCTGCTCTACGCCCACCTCCGGGAGGGCAAAATTGAAAAGATGACCACCCGGACCCCGGCGGACTGTCCGGGGCAGATCCCTTTCGCCGCCTGCGCCCGGGGACTGCAGTACCACAGGACCTTCCTCCGGGAGGACCGGCTGCGCTGGCCCATGCGCCGGGTGGGGCAGCGGGGAGAGGGGAAATTCGTCCGGATCTCCTGGGAGGAGGCCGTGGACGAGATCGCGGCCCAATGGGCCCGGATCCGGGACGCCTACGGCCCCGGCTCCCGGTACGTCAACTACGCCACCGGCGTCTCCGCCGTGTTCACCCCCTCCGGCTTTGCCAAACGCCTGCTGGCGCTGGACGGGGGCTATCTGAACAGCTATAATTCCTACTCCAGCGCCTGCATCGACCAGGCCACCCGGCTGCTGTACGGCACCGCGGCCACGGGGAGCAGCCCGGAGACCTGGCTGGAGAGCAAGCTGATCCTCCTCTGGGGCCACAACCCGGCGGAGACCCGCTTTGACAGCCAGAGCATGTACTATCTGCAGAAAGCCCGGGACAAGGGGATCCCCATCGTGGTGGTGGACCCCCGGAAGAGCGATACGGTCAAGGCCCTGGGCGCCCGGTGGATCCCCCTGCGCCCGGCGACGGACGCGGCCCTGCTGGACGCCATGGCCTGGGTGATCTGGGACGCGCATCTGGCGGACCGGGATTTTCTGGACCGGTGCTGTCAGGGCTTTGACGAGGAGCATATGCCCCCCGGCGCCGGGCCCGGCAAAAGCGTGCTGGCCTATCTGACGGGGCAGAGCGACGGGGTGGCCAAGACGCCCCGATGGGCGGAGGCCATCACCGGCGTCCCCGCGGAGACCATCCGGGAGCTGGCCCTTGCCTACGGCAGGGCAAAGCCCGCCGCCCTCATCCAGGGCTACGGGGCCCAGCGCCACGCCTATGGGGAGCAGAGCGCCCGGGGCGCTATCCTGCTGGCCTGCATGACGGGCAACGTGGGCGTCCCCGGCGGGTGGGCCGCCGGCACCGGGTATCTGGCCCGGCACGATCAGCCCGTTCTGCCCCGGCCCGCAAACCCCTATCCCATGGCCATCCCCGTGTTCCGCTGGACGGACGCGGTGGACCACGGCCGGCAGATGGGCCCGGCCCAGGGGGTCCTGGGAGGCGCGCATCTGGACGCGGACGTGAAAATGATCCTCAATCTGGCGGGCAACTGCCTGATCAACCAGCACAGCGATATCAACGCCACGGCGGCCCTGCTCCGGGATACGGAAAAATGCGAGTTTATCCTGTGCAGCGATCTGTTTATGACCGCCAGCGCCCGCTTTGCCGATATCCTCCTGCCGGGGGTGTCGGCCCTGGAGTGCGACAATCTGACCCTCCCCTGGCACTGGGGAGACTTTATCGGCGCGGCCAACAAGGTCGTCGAGCCCCTGTACGAGAGCCGGTGGGAGTACGACTGGCTCGCCCAGGTGGCGGAAAAGCTGGGCCTCGGCCCGGCCTTTACCCAGGGCCGCACCTACGAGCAGTGGATCCGGGCCGTCTATGACGACGCCCGGCGGCGGGAGCCGGAGCTGCCCACGTTGGAGGAGCTGCGCCGGCAGGGGCTTTTCGTGTACCCGGACCGGGAGCGTCACGTGGCCTTTGCCCGCCAGCGCCGGGATCCGGAGCGATTTCCCTTCCCCACTCCCAGCGGCAAGGTGGAGCTGTACGCCCCGGCGGTGGAGACTATGGCCCTGGAGGACCCCTTTCCGGCCATCCCCCGGTACGTATCGCCCCCGGAGGGGTATGAGGACCCCCTGCGGCAGACCTGGCCCCTGCAGCTCATCGGCTGGCACACGAAGGCCCGGTGCCACTCCATCCACGGCAACAACCGGGAGCTGGCCAAGCTGGATCCCCAGCGCCTGTGGATCCATCCGGCGGACGCCGGTCCCCGGCAGATCCGCACGGGAGATCCCGTGGCGGTGTTCAACGGCCGTGGCCGCCTGCTGGCCACGGCTCTGGTCACGGAGGAGATCCTCCCCGGGGTCACGGCCCTGGCACAGGGGGCCTGGTACGACCCGGACGGGACGGGCACCGACCGGGGCGGCTCCATCAACGTACTCACCGGCCTGCGTCCCACACCCTTTGCCCGGGGCAATCCCCAGCACACCAACCTGGTGCAGGTGGAGCGGATCGGTTGACATAAAATCTGTTTTCGGGAGGGAATAAACCTTGAACGTATTGATTTTAGGGGGCTTTCTGGGGTCCGGCAAGACCACGGTGCTGCTCCAGCTGGCCCGGTATCTCATCGGCCGGACGGACCCGGACCGGGCCAACAAGGTCATGATCATTGAAAATGAGGTGGGCCAGGTGGGGGTGGACGACGGCTACCTCCGGGGCGGCGGCCTGCAGGTGGAAAACCTCTTTGCCGGGTGCGCCTGCTGCTCCCTGGCGGGGGAGCTGGTGAGCACCCTGGACAAGATCCGGGAGCAGTACGACCCGGCCTGGGTGATCATCGAGACCACCGGCATCGCCATGCCCGGCAACATTCAGATGACCCTGGAGGGGGTCATGGGGCTGAAAAGCCGGATCCTGGTGCTGGCGGACGCCCAGCGGTGGCAGCGCCTGCGGGTGCCGCTGCACGATCTGCTCTGGGGGCAGATCGCCGGCTCCGACGCGGTGCTCATCAACAAATGCGACCTGGTGGACCCGGAGACCCTGGATCAGGTGGAGCGGGAAGTCCGGGAGCTGGACGGCAAGACGAGCATTTTCCGGGTCACGGCCCTGGAGACCATTGATGAGGCGGTCTGGCAGGCCGCCCTGGGACAGGAGGAAACAACATGAACGGCATTCGCTATCACCACGAGCATGAGCATGAGCACGACCATGAGCACCATCACGGCTGCGGCTGTGACCACGACCACGAGCATGACCATGAGCACGACCATGAGCACGAACATGAGCACCATCACGGCTGCGGCTGTGACCATGACCATGAGCATCACCATCACCACGAGCATGACCACGAACACGAACATCACCACCATGACCACGGCCACGAGCAGCCCGCATACGGACGGGTGCTGGTCCAGAGCGCCCGGCACGACGCGGCCCTGGCGGTGACGGGGGAGCTCCGGCTGACGGGAGATCCGGCCGCCCTCCGGGAACGGCTGGGCAGGGCGCTGGAGCAGGCCGCCGCCCAGGTGACGGCGGCGGGAGGCATCGTGGGCCACATCAAGGCCGCCCTGCGGGTGACGGAGCTGACCATGTTCTCCGTCACGGACACCCAGGTCATGGAAAAGCCCGCCCCGGAGCGGGAGGCGGCCATCACGGCCAACGCCATCGTCTTTGCCCTGGAGAGCGACCGGGCCGAGCAGATCCTCCGGCAGGCGCTGGAGAGCGTCGCCGGGTAAGGGGAAAAGAAGAAAACGCCATGGAAGCTTCCGCTTCCATGGCGTTTTTGCCGTTACAGAGGCGCCTCGCTCCCGGTCTCCGGCGGGGAGGCCTTGCAGGGCCGGTCCACGTACAGCCGCCGCCCCAGATACAGCAGCAGGATCATCACGATCCAGCTGGCGTCGTAGCTGGTGTAGATCACGCGCATATCGTGGAAATGGGGCAGCAGCACGGCGCACCAGACCACCCGGAAGATGCAGTAGGAGCACAGGGAGGTAAAGGCGGGGTAGGCCGTGTTGCCCATGCCCCGGATGCAGCCGATGTAGATCTGGTTGGCGGCGTAGAGGAAGTAAAAGGGGAAGTTGTAGCGGATGGCCTCCAGCCCGTTGCGGAGCACCGCCTCGTCCGTGGAGAACACCCGCACCGTGTAGGGCGCCGTGAAAAACAGCAGCGCCGACAGCAGCAGGCTCCCTCCCAGGGCCAGACCCATGGACGCCCGGATCCCGGCCTGTACCCGGTCATAGCGGTGGGCGCCGGCGTTTTGCCCCACGAAGGTGGTGATGGCAAGGCCGAAGGAGAACAGGGGATGAAAGAGGAAGCCCTCGATCCCGGCGTATACGGACATCCCGGCGATGGCCGCGTAGCCGAAGCCGTTGATGTAAGTGCGGATGACCAGAGAGGAGATGCTCATGAACACCGCCTGCAGGCCGGAGGGCAGGCCCTTGGTCACCGCGTAGGTCACGTAGCGCCTGGTGATCCCCAGACCCCGGAGGCGGATATCCTCCTCCAGCCGGGTGAGTTTTCCCACCACCAGCACCGCCGAGAGGATCTGGGAGGCCAGGGTGGCCGCCGCAGCCCCCACCACGCCCAGGGGGAACACCACCACCAGCAGCAGATCCAGGGCCACGTTCAGCCCGGAGCTGATCAGCAGGTAGTACAGGGGCGAGCGGGTGTTTCCCAGAGCCCGGAGGATGGAGGCGGCCACGTTGTACACCAGTTGGGGCACCAGGCCGAAAAAGCAGATGCACAGGTACTGCCGGGCGGCGGGGAAAATATCCGCCGGCGTTTTCAGAAAGGTCAGAAAGGCCCCCGCCCCGGCAAGGCCCACCGCCGTGAACAGGCCGCCGGCCAGCAGACTGATGGTGATGCAGGTGCGGATGCAGGCGGACAGGGACCGGTGGTCCCCCTCCCCGTAGAGCTGGGAGACGATCACGCTCATCCCCGCCGACAGGCCGATGAAGAAGTTGACCAGCACCGTCAGCAGCAGGGTGCCGGAGCTGATGGCGGCCAGGGCCAGGGCGCCTCCCGCCCGGCCGATCACCGCCGAGTCCGCCACGTTGTAGAGCTGTTGGAACAGCTGAGACAGCAGGATCGGCCAGGTATAACGCAGCAGCATAGGGACGATGGGTCCCTCCGTCATATTCATCTCCGCCGCGCCCCGGTGGCCGGAGTGGAGGGGATGGTGATTTAAAATACGCATAATACCTCCGGGGAGAATAGTGTTCTCCCCGGAGATATTATACCCCGTTTTCCGCCCGTGTGCCTTACGGATTCGGCATGGGCAAGGTATTCAGAAAACTTATAGCTCCCGGATCCGGCCGCCCCGGGCCGTCTCCACGGCTCCGGCCACGTGGTCCACAAAGGCCCGGGCCTGCCCGCTCAGGGGTTCCTGCCGGGCCGAGACGTAGCCGAACTGAATGGTCCCCTCGTAGCCGGCCACGGGGATCAGGCGGAGCTTGCCCTGTCCGGCGCCGGTCCGGAGCCAGTAGGAGCTCAGGTTGCACAGGTCGGTGGTCTCCAGCAGCCGCAGCATGGCCCGGTCGCTGTTGGTGCGCACGGCGCACCGGAGGGGGGCGCTTTTCCCGGTCCCGGCGGGCAGGACGATCACGTCGCCCAGAGAGAAGAAATCGTCCACCGGCTGGACAAAGCGCAGCCGGGTCAGGTCCTCCGCCGTGACGGAAGGGGCGTTGTAGTAGGGGTTGCCCGGCCCGGCGCAGATGACCATGTCCGTGGTCAGAAGGCGGGTAAAGGCCAGCCGCTGCCGGTTCAGGGCGTAGGAGAAGGCGGCGCGCTTGCTGTCTGCCACGAAGAGAAAGCCGATCTCCGCCTCCGACGCGGCCACCCGCCGCAGGACCTCCTCCCCGTCGGCCTCGTAATAGTAACAGCTCTGCTCCGAGGGGGTCTCCCGGCAGAAATCGGCGAACAGCTCCGCCATTTTGCCGCTGGGGGTGGTCACCAGCCGGAGGGCGGCCTTCTCCCCGGTCCCGGCCAGGGAGGACATGACCCCCACGGCCTTGAGGACGTTGAGGGTCTGCTCGTAGAACTGATGCCCCGCCTCCGTCAGACGCAGGCCGCGGCCGCCCCGGAAAAACAGGCGGGTGCCAAGCTCCCGCTCCAGCGCCCCGATCACGTGGGACACGGAGGGCTGGGAGGTGTACAGCAGGGCCGCGGCGCTGCTCATGCTCCCGGTCTCCACACAGGCGGCGAAATACTGCAGCTGTCGAATCTCCATAGGATCACCGGCTTTCCATCATTTTTTATATTGTAGCATACCCGGCCGCCGGGGGCAAGAACGCCGGTCCGGGGAAAAAATCGCCCCGACGGGGCATTGTTTACAAATCGTATACAAAATCGTCGCAATTCCGTCATGAATTCCGGTTATCCTTACGCCAATCCAAACGAAAAGGAGATGGGGCCATGAACATTCTGCTGGGACATCCCAACCGGGATCTGCTGTCCTGCTGCCGGACCCTGCTGACCCAGGCGGGCCATCAGGTGGTCACGGTCTTTGACGGGACCCAGGCGGCGGCCCGGCTCGCCGCGGGAGGCTGGGATCTGGCCATCCTGGGCAGCCGGATGCCCCGCATCGACACCCGCCGGCTGGTGCAGTACCTCAACGAGCAGAACGTCCCTGTGATCGTCCTGCTGGACGGGGCGGTGAGCACCGGGATGCTGCTGGACAGCGTTCTGGCAAACGGGTATCTGGAGATGCCCTTTGCGCCCCGGGCCCTGACGGAGACGGTGGAGCAGGTGACCCGC
>ONVR01000290.1 GCA_900321335.1 uncultured Eubacteriales bacterium
ATCCGCATGACCTGGGTCATGGATACGTTTTTATCCTGAAAGGAGAAGGGGATCCCCGTCTCTGTCACCCGGCACCGGTAACGGACGGCCGACACGGGCGCGGCCACGTACAGGTATACCGTATCCCCAACGGCGATGCCACGGCCCTGCTTCCAGATGATCTCCCGGTTGTCCCGGAAGGCCGCCTCTACGTCGTAGTACCGTGGATTGGCGGGAACGATCCAGCTGACCGGCCCCGTCGGCCGGGTTTTTTTGCCGGCGCTCACCGCAAAGGCGCGGCTCTCGTCAATGAGGGCCATCACCTGCTCGTCGGGAACCGTTTCGTCCAGCATCACACTGACCCAGCTCGTGTGCTTCATGTGATAGCTGGGGTAGATCCCCGGCAGGGCCAGCAGCGGCTCCAACTTCTCCGGCCGGACCTTCACGTTGAGGATCTCCACGGGGGCTTCCTCCCCCTCGGTCTTTTCTCCTGTGAGGGCGCTTTTCGGCACGGCCATGACCAGACCGTACCATTTCCGGTTGGGCGGATAGCGGAACACGGCAGAATCCGGCGATTTTTCAAAGGGATGGTCAAAATCCTCTCCATAGATCCTGCGGATCTGCTCCGCCAGGCGATTGGTCTGGGGATAGAGAAACGCCTCCTGTTCAAAGCACGCCTCGCCGATCCGTTGAAGGATCTCCCCATACCCTTCCCGGACGGCGCCCACAAAGGGCCCGTATCGGGTCTGCACATGGACGGGCAGATACTCCTCGTCAGCAGCCAGATCCCACACCCGGCCCCGCACCTGTCCGTTGGGAAGGACCTGAACGTCCGCCCGGAACTCTCCGCCGAGAAAGATCTCGCTGTAGACCCAGCCGTCCTCCCGTTTTTGAAAGCCAAAGGCCTCCAGGGTCTCCGGTTTTACCTTTTTCCGCGCAAACGCCTGCTGTTCAAACCTCATAACGCAAATCTCCCGGCCCGTTGGCCCCAGTTTCAGTCTTTCACCGTACTCACTGGATGATCCGCAGGGGATAGTCCGTCGTAAAGCTGCCGCGCAAAGGCTCTGTCACGTATACGGTGCCGTCCCGGGTCATCAGGATCATATCAAAGGACGCCCCGGACTGTCTCCAAAGATCGGCAGCCCGCTCCCGCCCCATGACGTAGCAGGCCGTGGACAGACAGTCCGCCTCGATCCCGCTTTTGCTGACGATGGTGACAGACGCCAGGTCGCTGTCCGCCGGATACCCGGTGGCGGGATCGAGAATGTGGTGGTACACGTTCCCCTGCTCGTCTGTAAAAAAGCGCTCGTAGGCGCCGGAGGTGATCACAGAGACGTCCTCCGCCGTCAGTACCCCCAGAAGCGTCCGGCCCCCGTCCGCGGCAAAGGGATCCTGGATCCCGCAGCGCCAGGGCTTTCCGTCCGGCTTTTCTCCGTAGAGGCATACGTTGCCCCCCAGGGAAACGATGGCCCCGGTCAGATCATACGCTGCGAACACCTCACCCAGCCGGTCCGAGGTGTAGCCCTTGGCGATGCCTCCGAAATCCACCCCCTGGTCCGGGGCAAGTGTCAGTGTCCCGGTCTGCGGGTCATAGACGAGCTGATCACAGCCCACATGCGCGCGCACGGCGGCAAGCGTTTCTCCGTCCGGGACGGAATAATCTCCCGTTGGAAAACCCCAAAGGGTCATCAGCGGATATATGGTCACGTCAAAGGCCCCGGAGGTGGCCTGCCACATGGACAGGGCCGTCTCCATCAATGCCTTCGTGTCGGCGGTGAGTTCTCCCCCGCCGGCGGCGTTGATGGCGCTTACCTCACTGTCCGGGTTGCCCACAGACAGCAGGGCGTCCAGACGCCGGATCTCCGTCTCGGCGACATCACAGGCGTCTTCCGCCTGTGGACCGTAGCAGGTAACGGTCATATAGGTATCCATGGCAAAGAGCTCCCGTTCCGCCTTTTGCTCCCGCTTTCCCTGTCCGGCGCATCCCGTCAGAAGCGTCAGTACCAGCAGCAGGGACATCCACCTGATCGTTCTCATGCCCCCGGTCCTCCCCTGTCCGCAATCGCCTGCAGCCGCCTGCACAGCAGGCCGCCCAGAAGGCCGATGACAGCGCCCGCGATCATACCCGAAAACCACAGCACCGCCAAGGTCCAGGCGAGTTTTTCATTCCCCAGCAGCACCATCGCCGCCAGGATCTGCCCCACGTTGTGGGCGACTCCTCCCGCGATGCTCACAGGGATCACCCGAAAGCGTCCCGTTTTTTTCAGCCCGATCATCACGAGGGTGCTCAGGATCCCGCCTGCGGCGCTGAAGGCCAGGCTGGCGCCGCTTCCGAACAAGAGGGCCGCCAGCAGGATCCGCACGGCATTGATCCCCAATGCCGCCCCGCTGCCCATGCGATACAGCGCCACCAATACCACGAGATTGGTCAGCCCCAGCTTGATCCCCGGGATCGCCACGAAGGCGGGCAGCTGCGCCTCCAGATAACTCAGCAGCAGCGCTACGGCGGTCAGAAGCCCGTACAGGGCAATTTTCTTTGTCTTCATCCTCCCGATCCCCTTCAGCCTGTCACGGCATCCACACCGTCAGGCATTCCGTCCGGGCTATCCTCGATCCGAACCACCACACGGTGGGGCAGGCAGACCACTGACTGTCCTGCGTACCGGATCTTTCCCATGTGTACGCACAGCGCATCCGGGCAGTCCGCCTCCTGGATCCACGCCTGTCCGTCTTCGATCACCAGGCGGTTATAGCCCCCCTCGGCGCCGGTGATCTCATAGCGCCGGTTCTCCGTCAGCGGAAAGCGCTCTACCACCCGGCCGTCCACGCTCACCGTAACCACGACGCCGGTGTGCCGGGTCAGCAGCAGCGCCCCACCAATGGCGATGCCCACCAGGATCAGTACCGCAACCAACAGCAGATCCGCTTTTACCGATTTGTTTTTTCTCATCCTGTAAAACCCATTTCTGCTCCGTTTTCCCATCACGTATTCCGCTGTCATTGTACCACAGCGCGCAGTCGTTCACAACCCCGGCAGGCGCCTTTGTACCATACAAAAATCCGGGGACGCCGCACAAAGCGGCGTCCCCGGATTCCCATGGGTACGCTATTTCCCCTCGGGGATCCAGTCCGTCACCCGGGCACCGCCGCAGGCGTCGTACACTGTGTCAAAGACCTCGCCGGGGATTCTGACAAAATACCAGCCCAGAGCGCCGTACCCCACGTATCCCCCCTCTATCAGCCGCAGGGGGATCACCGTGCCGTCGGTCATGGTGAGAAACAGATGGGTCTGATTGGGCGTGTCATAAATGGAGCTACCGGCAAATTCCGGGTAAAAAGCCTGCCCCGGCATCCAGGTGTTGACGAAGGATCCTTCGTCGACCTGCTCCAGGAAAGCCTCCCACAGGCCCTCCGGAAGGGCCGGGTCCCGGAGCCCGCCCAGATTGTAATTCCAGTCGTCATGGCTCTGGCAGCGGATCTGCTCCACACGCCCGGACAGGGCAAGCCGCTTTTCAAACAGATCCGCTCCCGTGTTCAGGGTAATGTCATTCAGACGGTCCAGAAACTGGATGTGGAGCATGGGCGCTCCGTTTTCATCCTGTACTTCCCGCCGCAGGCAGAGGCGAAAATCCGTGTCATAGCCCTTGACGGCGTACAGCTCTCCGGCAACGGAGCC
>ONVR01000288.1 GCA_900321335.1 uncultured Eubacteriales bacterium
CCGGCGTCACGGGGGTGTTCAGCCGGACCTGTACGTTCTCCAGCCCGGCGATGCGGTGCCGCTGGAGGTTCAGGTAGCCGTCCAGCTTCTGCTTGAAGGGCACGTTCTTCTCACAGCGCAGCACGCCTCCCAGGCTGTCGCTCTTTTCGCAGAGGATGACCTGATGGCCCCGCTCCGCCGCGGTGATGGCCGCCTGCATGCCGCCGATGCCGCCCCCGGCGATGAGGACCTTTTTCCGCTTCCGGGGCGGGGTGTCGAACAGGGATTCGTACTCGTGGCCGATGACGGGGTTGGTGGCGCAGTAGAAGATGCCGGAGATGGTGCTGTTGTGGAAGCAGTTGTAGCAGCGCATGCAGCGGTTGATCTCCTCGTCCTTCCCCTGCCGGGCCTTGATGGGCAGGTCCGGGTCCGCCAGACTCTGGCGGCCCAGCTCCACCGCGTCCACAGCGCCGGAGGCGATCAGCTCCTCCATCTGGGCCGGATCCGTCAGGGCGCCCACCGCGGACACGGGGGTGCTGACGGCCTTTTTCACGGCGGCGGCGTACTTGGCGTTGCAGCCGTCCTCCATGAACATGTTGGGATGGGTGTACATGGAGGCCACGTCGTCCTCGTGGTGGCCCATGGAGACGTTGATCAGGTCCACCTTGCCGTCGAGCATTCTGGCGATGGCGATCCCCTCGTCCAGGTCATAGCCCGTGGGGGTCTTCTCCGCGCCGCTCATGCGGAGCTCCAGGGGGAAGTGGGGGCCCACTTCCCGGCGGACGGCCTCGATGACCGCCAGGGGGAAGCGCATCCGGTTCTCCAGACTGCCTCCCCACTTGTCTTTCCGGTTGTTGGCGGGGGTCATGAACTGGCCCAGCAGCCAGCCGTGTCCCCCGTGGATGTTGATCATGCCGAAGCCGCTCTGCTTGACAAAGGCGGCCACGGCGGCGTAAGAGGCAATGATCTGCTCGATGACCTCCTCGGGCATCTGGCGGACCTCGATCCCGGCGACGGTCTCCGCCACGGGGCCGTAGGTAAAGCCCTCCCGCTCCGCCATGAGGTGGGAAAACTTGCCCGCGTGGTTCAGCTCCGCCGCGGCCACGGCCCCGTGGCGGCTGATGGCCAGGGCTGCGGCGTTCATGGACGCTCTGGCCCGGACGTCGTCGGCCCGGAGCTGGAAGCGGTGGCCCATGCCCCGCTTGCTGTCCACCATCACGTCCCCCAGACATACCGAGCCGAAGCCGCCCAGAGCCTTGAGCTCGTAAAAGGCGATGGCGTCGTGGGTGAGGAAGTTCTCGGCGCTCAGGTTCAGATAGTCCTGGGGCGAGGAGAAGATCCGGTTCCGGAAGGTGGTTCTGCCCAGGGTAAGGGGCTCAAACAGATGGGGATATTTCAGACTCATATCGCTGCCTCCGTATTCTTTTTTGTTTTTCAGGTGCTACAGGCGTATTTTATCATCATTTCCCCGCTTTCGCAACCGGAAAACGAAAACGCCCCCGCGCAGATGCACGGGGACGTTTTGTCTGTTGTCCGGTTTGCCCGGAGCCGCGCCGGGCAGGGCTTACCGCATGCCCGGGCCGCCGCCCATGGAGGTGACGTCGGCGTAGTACAGACCGGCGGAGAAGTCCATGACCGCGCTGTCAGCGCCGGCGGTGATGGTGTACGTGCTGCCCTGGCTCAGGCTGGGGCTGGTGTACACGGCGCAGGCAAAGCTCTTGGTGGCCGTGAAGGTGAAGCCGGAGCCGTCGTCCACGGTGACGGTGTCCCCGGCGCTGCCGGAGAGGGCCACCAGCCCGGCGCACTGGGTGCCGTCGTCGAAGTTCATCGCCATGTCCGCGGTGCCCAGGGCCAGGACCGTACCGCCGGTGACGCTGAGCACGCAGTCGGCGCCGTCGCCCTTGTCCAGGGCGCCGTTGCCCCCGTTGGTGGGCCCTTCCACGACGGTCAGGCCCCCGGTGATATAGATCGAGCCGTTGCTGTCCAGTCCGTCGCCCCCGGCGTTGACGTACAGGCTGCCGCCGCTGACGGTGAGGGTGCCCCCGGCGGAGCCGCCCCAGGGGGACTCGTCCGACGCGCTGTCGGAGCCGCCGGCGGCGTTGATGCCGTCGTCGCTGGCGGTGACGGAGATCTCTCCCCCCTGAATGTCCACCGTGGCGGCCTCCAGACCCTCGTAGGCCTTGGTCACGGTGACGGTGCCCCCGGTGATGGTCAGGGTGTCGTAGGCGTGGATGCCGTCGTCGCTGGAGGAGGCGGTGATCACGCCGCCGGTGACGGTGACGGCCCCGTCGCTGTGGATGGCGTCGTCCGCCGCGGAGACGGTGAGGGTGCCCCCGGTGACGGTGACGGCCCCGTCGCACTTGATCCCCTTCTGGGAGGTGCCGCTGTCCTTGGCGTTGTCAGAGCCGCCTCCGGCGGTGATGTTCGCCTCGCCGCCCTCCATGAGGATATAGCCCGTAAAGGTCGCTCCCTCGGTGCCCACGTCCACGCCGTCATAACCGGCGTCCACGGTGAGGGTGCCCCCGGCCAGGTATACGAAGCTGTCGCCCTCATCGTTTTTCACCTGGATGCCGTCGTGTCCGGCCGTTACGGTCACGGCGCCGTCGGCAACGGTCACGCTGTCCCCGGCCTGGATGCCGATGGCGGCGGCGTTCACCGTCAGCACGGAGCCGGTGACGGTCAGATCGTCCTTGCAGACGATGCCGTGCATGCCGGAGGTCACGGTGAGGCTGCCCTCCCCGTTGACGGTCAGGTCGTCCCTGGCGTAAACGGCGCCGTCCATGCCGTCGGCGTCAGCGGATGCGGTGGTGGTCAGGGTGCTGTCTCCCACGCACTGGAGGATCACCTTGTCGGCGGCCTGTACGTTGATGCAGGCCCCGTCGTTGGTCATGGAGACGTTGTCCAGGATCAGATAGATGTTGCCGGACTCGCTGTCGTCCTGAATGAGGATCTGGACCCCGTCGGAGGAGCCGGTGACGTGATACACGCCCTTGGCGGTGATGGTCACAGTGCTGCCGGAGGTGCCCCGTGTGGTGTCGGAGAGGGTGCCCTCCCCGCCGGACAGGACGATCTCCGCGTCGGCGCTCTGGCCGGTGACGTCCCGGGTGTCCCCGTCGGCGATCACCTCCGGGGCCGCCGGGGTGACGGTCGTGTCGGTCTGGGCCGTGTCGGCCGTTTCGGCGGCGCCGGTCCGGGCCGTGTCGTCGGTCTTCTTTGCCGTGCCGCAGGCCGTCAGGATCATGGCCAGGCACAGCATCACGGCCAGCAGGGCCGTTATTTTCTTTTTACGCATTGCTTTTCCTCCTGTCAAAGCTCCTTGAGCTGCTCCGTATAGGGCACGATGGAGATCTCCAGATTGCCGTTTTTCGTGCGCAGCTCGTCGATAAATGCCTTCTCTTCCCGTGTATCTTTCATCTGGATCTTGTAGGACAGACGGAACATGGAGCCCATGCCCGTGGTCTTGACCCCGGCGGTCTCCACCTTGCGCAGGTAGTGGGCGAAGGTGTCGTCAAAGGTTCCGTTATACTCCAGGGACTCCGGAATGGTGATCTTCAGCAGCTGATCGGCCCCGGCGGAACGGTGCTCAAAGATGGGCAGCAGGCTCAGCAGCAGGAAGATCACGGCCATGCAGACCAGGATGATCACGCCATAGGCCAGATACCCCATGCCGAAGGCGATGCCGGAACCCATGGCGATGAGGATCGCCGCGATCTCGTCGGCGCTGCCCTGGGCGGACCGGAAGCGGATCAGGCCGAAGGCGCCGCCCACGGCCACGCCGGCGCCGATGTTGCCGTTGACGAAGGTGATGACCGCCGCCACCACGAAGGGGATAATGGCCGCCACCGTGAAAAAGCGTCTGGTGGAGCGGACGCGGAAGGACAGGATCCAGGCGTACACCAGGCCGGACAGCAGGGCCGCCGCGGCCATGAGGAAGAACTGGGACGTGGTTACGGTTGCGGAATAAATCGAGTCAAACATATACGGTATTTCCTTTCCTGTTGAGATTGGCAAGCTGCTGCCGGTAGGCCTCCCCGTACTTGGAGAAGCTGGTTTTATAGATCTTTCCCCGGGACAGAATGGCCGTCAGCCACAGGGGCATGGCGTCCTGGACCTTGATCTCCAGAATGGCCCAGCCCGCCGGCAGAAGGGAGATCCCCTCCATGGAGCTGGTCAGATCCAGCCCCTCCACCCGGTATCGGGGATTGTAGTCGATGGTCAGCCGCAGGTCCCCCTCCGGCTCAAAGTAGGCCGTCCTGTCGTAAATGATCAGGCAGGAGGGCGCCAGGGTGTCGTAAAAGTCCCGGAAGGCGGTGATCTCCCGGTTGATCTGGCCCCCGGCGCAGATGTCGCCCTGCCGGTCAAAGAACCGCTCCACCAGAGGGATGGTGCTCTGGACCCGGCGCTTGTAGACGATCCCG
>ONVR01000338.1 GCA_900321335.1 uncultured Eubacteriales bacterium
TGAACGCGGCATCGTAAACGACATAGACGAGCTGCGTCGGGAATTTATCAAGGTCTCCACCTACCGGGCCAACGAGGAGGTGCTCCAGTCGTACCTGGTCAACAGCGAGCACGCTATGAACTGGCTGCTGGACAAGACGGAAAAGGCCGGGCTGGACGTAAGTTTGAACACAGGCTATTACCGGGGCTGGTCCTATCGGGAGTTTCCCGGCACGCACCAGTTCAAGGGCGGCGTGGAGGCTGTGGTCAGACTCCTGCTGGATCTGGCTGTGGCGAAGGGTGTGCGGGTTCTGTACAACGCGCCCGCATGTCAGCTGGTGAAAGAGAACGGCCGGGTTTGCTCCGCCATTGCCCGAACCGCCGACGGATATATTCGCTGTGACGGCAGCCGCGGCGTCGTTCTGGCAACAGGCGATATCTCCGGCAACAAAGAGATGGTGGCCGATCTCGCTCCCGAGGGGCTGCACGTGAACTGTGATCTCTATACCCCGGCGGGCCGCAACACCGGCGACGGTCATCGGATGGGGCTGTGGGCCGGCGGCACGCTGCAGGACACGCCCTTTCCCTGCATGACCCACACCATGGCCTTCGGCTCCCATATGTTCTTCTTCCTGTCGGTAAATCAGGCGGGGCGCCGATACATGAACGAGGACGCAAGCCCCCAGAACAAGAGCTGCTACACCTGGAACCAGGATCCGGAGCACCCCTGGGGCTACGCCATCATGGATTCCCGGTGGCCGGAGCAGGTCGCCGAGAGCATGGCCTATGGCGGCGGCATGTTCTGGGACTGGGTGCTCCGGGATATCGACACGCCCTTTACCACGAAGTGGGCCGAGGAAATCCTGCGGCAGGAGATCGAAGGCGGCGAGATCTCCTTCAAGGCTGACAGTCTACAGGAGCTCGCCGGAAAGATCGGCGTCCCGTGTGATCCCTTCCTGGAGACGGTACAGCGCTACAACGACCTGGTTTACAGCGGCCACGATACGGATTTCGGCAAGCGCCGGGAGCTTCTGACGCCCCTGAACAAGCCCCCATACTATGCCGTCAAGTTCGGCCCTGCCCTGCTGACCATTCCGGCCGGTCTGAACATAGACGTCAAGCTCCGGGTCCAGGATGAAAACAGGCGTCCCGTTCCCGGTCTGTACGCTGTTGGAAATGCATCCGGCAGCATCTATGCCGTTGACTATCCCCTGACGATCCCCGGCAACGACCTGGGCCGGTGCCTGACCTGGGGCTACCTTTGCGGGAAGGCCCTGGCGGAGGATTGAACCTCCAGGACATAAAAAAAGATCCGGTTCTTTGGAACCGGATCTTTTATATCAAGTTTACTGCCCGCACAGGACGTCTGCCAGCTGCATGGCATAGGCCAGCGCTCTGCCATAGCTGTTGCCGTTGAGCAGCAGCGGGTAATCCACCGCGTACATACCGCCGGCTGCGTTGCCCACGGCATACAAACCGGGGATGTTTTTGCTGTCCGCGCCGATGACGTTCAGGTTTGTGTCGATCTGAGCTCCGCCGAATATATCCAGCAGTACCGGTCCCCATTTGAGCGCGTAGAAGGGGCCCTGCTCCACACTGGTCAGCAGGCGCTGCCGCTTGCCGTAATCCACGTCGTCACCGGAGGCTACGATCTCATTATACCGGGCTACGGTCTGAACCAGGTTCTCCGCCGGAACCTCCATCTTCTCCGCCAGTTCCTCCAGGGTATCGGCGCAGAAGGCGTTGCCCTCGGCGATCTGCTTTTGCACAAATTTCTCCATGCCCTCCCGGTTATAGCCGTCGCCGACCACGCTCAGCGGCATCATGCCCTGGCCGCCCAGCTCATAAAAGCGATCCCCGATCTCGTCGAGGTACTTGCTGTCCATGACGGTATAGGCAAAATCACCGCCAGGCTGCATAAGGCAGCGGACGGACTTCGCCTGCATCCAGGTGTCCTCGTTCATAAAGCGCCGGCCCAGGCGGTTCACGTGGAGGAAAAAGCCCTGATAGCCGCTGAAGCCCAGGGTGTGCAGAGTGGCCGCCCACTCGGGATTGTCCAGCGCCGCGCCGGCCCAAAAGGCCATTTTCTGGCCGTCGCCGGTGTTGCCCTTGCGCTTGACCTGTTTGCTGGGCCGGGTGCCGATGGGGCAGAACGCCTCCAGCATCTCCCGGTCGTCGCTGCAGTCGCCGGTGGCCAGGACCACGGCCTTCGTGCCCACGTAACGGCGGTATTTGCCGTCGGCGCACTTGGCCACGCAGCCCGTCACACGGCCGTCTTCGTTCTTTTCCAGATACAGGCCTGCAGTACCCCGCAGAAGGGTGCCGCCCTTTTCCAGAAACGCCTTTTCCAGGATCTCGCAGGCCAGCAGGCCGCCGCCCCAGTGCTTATACTTGTCACAGCCTTTTTTGAGCATGATGTGATGGGTGCCGGGGTACTCGCTGAACATGGGGCCTTTATACGCCTCATACACCCCCACCTCCAGGCAGTCGCCCGCCAGATCCAGCAGCCAGTGGAAGCCCTCGGCACTGCGGTTGATAAACAGCCACAGCAGATCCTCCTGGACCCGGCTGCCGCTCATCTTCAGCCAGTCGGCTGCCAGCTGTTTTTTGTCGATGGTGATGCCTTTTTCCGCCATGACCCGGCTGTTGACCGCCGCGATCTGACCGGCCAGAGCCTGCATCTTTTCATTTTTATCCAGGGTGACCACCTTCAGGCCCCGATCGGCACAGCGGGCAGAGGCCGCAAGGCCGCTGATGCCGCCGCCGAGAACGATCACTTCCGCCGTGACGGTCTCGGCGATCTCCGCTTCCGGCACGGGCTCGGGAGGCGTTTCCCAACTGAAGCCCTTTTTCGGTGTTTTGTTTGAGTAGAATTTCATTTCCAGCTCTTGCTGCATGTTCAAAACCCCTTTCCCGGCGAACCCCC
Source organism: uncultured Eubacteriales bacterium (assembly GCA_900321335.1). Taxonomy (GTDB): domain Bacteria; phylum Bacillota; class Clostridia; order Oscillospirales; family Oscillospiraceae; genus RUG678. The sequence goes on from ONVR01000338.1 coordinate 2,905, forward strand.
GCTCTGGCGTCCGCCTGTGTAAAACTGTAGTTGGGCCCATTATAACGCAGTTTTTTCTCCGGTACAAGTATTTCTCCAAAACATAGGGACAGCATTTTCCCGCAGCAAAAGCCGCCCGGTCTCTGGTGACCGAGCGGCTTTTGCACACGGGCAGTGGGAGCGGCGCTTGCGCCCTCAGCCAACGGCCTCAAAGCCGGCCTCAAAGGTATTCTGATCGATGGCGATCAGCTCTCCGTCCTCGGCCAGCAAAACGATCCCGCCGTCGATCACCTCGTAGACCATATACACAGCACCCTTGGGCAGCGTGACTGGGGGATCGGCCTTTTCAAATACGATCTCCTCCACCGTTCTGACACGTCTCATTGTCATTTCCTCCTTTGATCGATTTCCCTTTTGATTCTGCAAAAGCGGCGCTGTCCTTGCCCAGCCGCCGCCTGAACAGGCATAAAAAATCTGCTTCCGGCTCAAGGGCCGAAGCAGACATACCGCATCCGCACCGCCCCACAGGCGGCGCTTTCGCGTTTGCTCAACCACTGAACTCGAGTCGTGAGTGTTCTCTGCCTACGTATCTGACTTGCCGAAAGGCGCACAGTGCCGGTCGCGTTGGTTCTTACCCATTTCCGTATCGCTTTTGAAAGCCGGCAGAAAACCGATATGCAATTTTATCGAAGTTATTATACCGCTGCGCAGGAAAAAAAGCAATCGCTTTTCTTCACCAAAAAACGCTCAGAGAGTGATCTCCCGCAGCAGGGGGAGCTTTTTGATCCGAAACGTCTGGGCCAGCAGTTTTCCCGTGTTGCTGCCCAGATCCTCGTTGTAGGCGGCGGCCAGTCGGTTATAGTCTCCGAAGGCCATCAGCAGCTCCCGGTTCCGCGCCGACAGAACGGGATCCGCGTCCAGACGCGCAGAGACGTCCTCGTCCAGCTCCTCCAGCTGCTCCACCAGTTGGTTGATCAGCGCCGTCTTTTCTCCGATCCTGCTTTTTTTCAGGCATTCGTACTGCTCCCGGATCCTGGCGGCTTCCCCGCTCAGGGCAGCCTCGTGCTCCGCCGTCACGGCGCACAGGTCCGCAAGCCACCCCTTGACCTCCCGATCCACGTTCCGCTGGAAAAAGATCTCCGCCAGAAGACGTTTCCGGTCCATCTTCTGATAGATGGAAAACAGGCCGATGATAGCCAGAATCACAAGCAGGATCACGATTGCCAATGCCTTGTCCATAACGATCGTGCAGCCGGTAACGCGGGCATGCGGCCTGTGGCCGCGCCGCCGGGATCCGACTGCGCCCCTTTCCGAATTCTCCCGGAAGCA
>ONVR01000287.1 GCA_900321335.1 uncultured Eubacteriales bacterium
TCATGGCCAGATTATCCACCCATGAATATCGTTTCACCGCTGATGCGATGCCCATGGGCACGCCGACAAGAACCGACCAGATGGTACAAAAGCCAGCCAGCTTCAGCGTTGTCGGGAATTTGCTCGCGATCTCGCCCGATACAGACTGCTTGGAGCTGTAGGAGATACCCAGATCCCCCTTTGTAACAATGTTTTTCAGATAGTTAAAGTATTGGACAACGCCCGGTTCATTGAGTCCAAGATCCTCCCGGAGCTGGTTTTTCTGCTCTTCCGTGGCACTCGTTCCAAGGATCTGGGTAGCCGGATCACCCGGTGCAAAGGAATTGATCAAGAAGATCAGCGTGACGACGCCGAGAATTACCGGTATCATCAGCAGAATTCTCTTGAAGATATACTTGATCATAAAAAGTTACCCCTCCTCATTCTCTCATAACCATTTCCGCATCCCTGCTACGCTAAATTGCCATGGTAGCAGTGGATCACGTTTTCGCGTTCCAGTTCTGTGATCTGATCGTCGGACAAGTCCAGCATGTTCTCCAGAATATCTTTGGTGTTTTCTCCGAAAATGGGTGCCCGTCTGGCCACTTTTCCCGGTGTCTCCGAGAGTTCACAGACAGTTCCGATCACCGGCATATCCCCTCTTGTGGGATGTTTGACGGTGGCAACGATCGGCGAGCCCTCGTCATAAGCTTTCCGGAACGCCTCCTTCGGCGTGCAGATGGGAGAGGCCGGGATTCCCCTGCTCTTGAGCAGCGTGTACCACTGCTGGGTCGGCCTTGTCTTCAGGATCGGCACGATGATCTCATCCAGGGCAATCCTGTTTTTATACCTTGCCGCGCCGCTGCAGAACCGCTCGTCTTTTGCGATCTCAGGAATCTCCAGAGCGTCACAGAACTTTGCAAACAAGCCGTCGGTAGCCGGGGTCGTAAGAAGATATCCGTCAGATGTCTCGTAGCCGTTGGATGGGGTCGCCTCCACGTGACACATACCGCTGCGCTTCAGATCGAACGTCGGGTCCGCCACGCAGGGCGTCACATACTGCGCCATCAGGAACATTGCCGCATCCTGCATCTTGACCGTGACAAGCTGCCCGCGCCCTGTTTTATCCCGCTCCAGCAGCGCAAGCAGGATTCCCTGAACCGCATTGATGCCAGCCGAGATATCCGTAATGGAAGCGCCCACCTTCGCAGGAGGTGCATCAGGGTATCCGGTGCTCGCCAGAATGCCGGACGCCGCCTGAACCACTACGTCAAACGCGGGATCGTTGACGCGATCTTTTTCCCGGAACGCTGAGATCTCACAGCAGATCAGTCTGGGATTGATCTCCCGGAGCGTTTCGTAGTCGATACCGATCTTCTTCGTCACGCCAGGCCTGTAGTTGCTCACCAGCACATCGACCTTGGAGGCCAAATCCCGGAGGATCTTCTTGCCCTTCTCGGAGCGGTTGTCCACGCAGATTCCGTATTTGTTCCGGTTGATCGCGTAGAAGTTATCCCCGCCTGTATCCGGATCTATGGGAAGTGTCACATCGTAATTCTTTGCCCTGGTCATGTCCGCCTTATTGGGCGCCTCGACCTTGATGACTTTCGCGCCGTAGTCGGCCAGCACACACGTGCAGATGGGTCCCGACAGTGCCTGGGTCAGATCCAATACAACGATCCCGTCCAAGGGCCGTCCGGCATCGTTTCTTCTATCATCTTTCAAAGTGCCTCACCACCATTTTTCTTTCAATCCTTAAATTAACGTTAGCATACTCTGCCAAATACCGGCAACGTCTTTCCGTTCCGATTGGAGCAAGTTTGTGTCAGGCGCACATTTTCATGTTGGGAACCTGTGCTCAATGCCGCCACTTTTTTTGCACGGTCCCGTGCATTGTGCACAATTCTTCTCTCCTGCCGACCCTCGGTTCTGTACAGATTAGATCTGATAAGGGACCTTTTCTGTCCTGGCTTTCGCCTCGCGCCGGACATCTACCGTCTCCAGAAGAGCCTTGATGCGGGTCTCCACCTGGGCATCGTTGAAGTAAGCCGGGTCTGTGTGGTCCGCCTCCAGCACGATGGCTGGAATTCCCAGTTCCTCGTCAACACGCTTTGCCATATCCCTGGTCGTCAGAGTCCAGGGGCGGCAGGTGTGAGGCGCCTGAATAATTACCGCGTCGATGCTGTACTTGTTAATATACTGGATAAATTCCGTGCGCCACTTGGTATCGTAGTTGGCAATATAGCCGCCGTTGATGCCGCCGCAGGCAATGCCCCAGAGAGGATCTTCCAGATCATAACCATCGGGAGGAACCAACTTATACCCGGCGTTTTCCTCCAGACCTGTAAGACCGTAGGCACCGGAGACCAGCAGCGCGTCATAGCTGCCAAGCAGACGGGAGAGAAATCCGATCTTGAACCACGGGAAATTGCCCCGCCACATGATGCGGTAACGCTCGTTGTCCAGACTGCCCACTCCGTGCTTGACACGCTCGATCATCTCGTTCATGTACTCCTTGTAGAAGTCCGCGGCCTGCTGATTCTTCATGGAGATGGCGGGCGTCATGGACACGGCGTTGTCAATGAAGCTGGCCGGCGCGGGGACCACCTGGGCAAGCTGAGAGATGTTTCTCTGATAAATGGCCATTTCTCTGCACTGTTCCGTCTGCTCCCGGAGTTTTGCCTCGTCATACTCTTTCTGGCCGCTGCACTTGAGCAGGAAGGCCTTGAGCTGCTCCAGCTGCTCCCGGACGTACCGGGCGTTCCGAAGCAGATTCTCCATGCTGTCGTCATAGGCAAAGGGATAGTCGATGATAAACACCGGGACCTTATAGATCTTTCCCAGAACGTGAGCCCACTGCATCATACTGGGGCAGATGTTGCCGGCTACGATCAGATCAGGGGGATTGAGCCGGTATTTTTCGTCGATCTGATCTGTCAGGCCGTCCTGCTGCATGAGAACGAGTCCCAGATTGATTTTTGCGTAAGAGCACATATCCGGGCTGACTCCATGGGCCTGGCCGTACTCGATAAAGGGCGTCTCCGCGTGCTGACCGGCAATGCGGGCAGAGGAGCTCTCCGCCTGGAAACAGCTTACACCTGCAGCTCCCATCATCTCATAGGCAGAAGGGCCCATACACCAGGCAACGCAATCGTAATGAGCCATACTGGCATAGTATTCATCCATCATGGGTGAGATTTTCGCCGTACACTTGATTCTGTTTACTTTGGACATGATTACACCTCCAGTTTCTCAAAGAAGCCCTGCAGCCTCGTCTTCAGCTGACCCTCGGCAGCGCCCTCATGAACCGTCTCTACCAGCATCTCGGGGATACCAAGCTGCTCAAAGCGACGGTGGGCTGTAAAGTACAGGTAGTCGTGAGCCTCGCAGAATTTAACGACCACCATGATGATCCCCTTGGCACCGGATCTGTTGTAGACCTCCGCCAGGTAATCTCCCGGATCCCGCTCCTCGTAGCGGGTGGGGCAGGGCGATACACGATGCAGGTAGGCGTCCAGCAGCGCTTCCATGGGAGCCAGTTCCTCTTTGTAAAGGGTGTTGAAGTACTTGGAGCCCACGTACAGATCATCATCCACGATCACACCGCCGCAGGCCTCGATCTCCTCCAAAACGCTCCTGCTGCAGCGCTCACAGAGGCTCCCGTGGACCACAACGGGCACGCCCTTTGTCTCAGGCGCCGGCAGTGCCGCCACAAGATCGACCAACTCCTCCAGCTTGACTGCGTAGTCCTCCCGCGGCATGACCATACCGGCGGCAACCGTCTGGGTCACGTCCCAGCCGCTGAGGATGCCTGGCTTTTCCCTGCGAATGTCGTAGAGCCGGACAAGCAGCTTTTTGATCCGGTTGAACAGGCGGATGCTCTCAGAGAGCTTCTCATCGGTCATGGTATTTCCGGAGATCGCCTGCAGGGTATCTTTCAGTTTTTCCATTTCAGAGGCTGTATAGCGCTGGGCTGTTTCATACTCCAGCAGCGGGCTGAAATAGGCGAATTTCGCCTTGGGGATCCCCTCTTTGTAAGTATGCAGCGCGTCCACCAGCATCCTGACAATGTGGCAGCAGTCGTGGAACAGCAGCTCATCACAGAAGGCCAGCTTATCCTTCAGGGCCAGATCCACCAGGGAGCGGATGTAGCCGCACTGGTGCATCTCCACGTGAGCATTGGCCAGGGTGACTTCCTCTTCGTTGCCCAACAGCACCACGGGCAGCATGCCCGCGGCGTGGACCAGAGGCTCCGGAATATCCAGGCCGCCGACGCCGACCACCTTTCCTCCCGTTTTCTCTTTCCACGCAAGGGCTGTTTCCTCCGGATGGTCCGCGATATGGCCGAACTCGTCCAGCAGATTTCTCAATTTATCCATTGTCCAAACCTTCCCTTCAATAGTATCTTCTTCGGTTATATGGCTTTTTCGTTTCTCCATCGTTTGCTTTCTTGTACGTCTCTGCAGCCAGGATGGCGGCGCCCACGGCACCGATCATCTGCGGGTCCTCGGGGATCAGCAGCTTCGTCTGCAGCAGCCGTTCAAAGGCGGCAATGACTCCCACGTTTTTGGCAACGCCTCCCGTCATGACGATGGGTTTCTCCAGCCGTGCCTTCTGTACCAGCATGTTGACGCGCCTGACCACGGAACTGTGTATCCCCATCATGATATCGTAGGGCTCATATACTTTTTTGGCCAGCAGGGAGATGACCTCCGACTCGGCAAAAACGGTGCAGATGCTGCTGATCTTCACATCCTGCTTTGCCTGCAGGGACAGGCGCCCCATTTCCCCGATCTCCAGGTTCATGATGCGTGCCATGACCTCCAGAAA
>ONVR01000286.1 GCA_900321335.1 uncultured Eubacteriales bacterium
GCCACCACAGAGCAGATGACCAAGGCCATGAAGACCGTGGCTGTTTCCAAGTACAGCAAAGCCCTGGCCCTGGCGGAGGATTACAAGGCCTACGCCGACCAGTGCGAGCATCTGCTGAGCCTTTTGGGCGGCCCGGAGCCCGTGACCCGAGAGGAGGAACCGGGCGATCCCGGAGCGGAAAAGGGCGTCTGCTACGTGGTCATTACAGGCAATCGCGGCCTTTGCGGTATGTACAACCTGGAGCTGATGCGTTACCTGCAGAGTCTGATCGACGGTGAGGACCGGAAAGTCAGTATCGTCATGTGCGGCAAGTGGGGACAGGAAAACGCCGGACAGCTCACAGGCGCGGAGGTGATCCGCGATTTTACGCTGCATGACATGCCCGATTACGGGCAGGCCAGAGCGCTGGCGGATTATATGATGCAGCTGTATCGCAGCGGAGCGTATGACCGGGTGGCGTTTGTGATCCAGCGGTTTCAAAACGTGCTGGTACAGGTGCCGGAGACAGATCCCTTTCCGCCGAAGCAGGAGCAGACGGCGGGGGAAATCCAGCGGGATTACGTCTTTCTGCCGGATCGGCAGGCCCTGCGCCAAGAGCTGACAGAGCTGTGCATCGCGGCCTACGTTTACCGGCTGCTGCTCAACTGCGCCAAGGGCGTCCACGGCGCCACCTTGGCGGCCATGCGCACCGCCGCGGACAACTCCGGCGAGATGTACGAGGAGCTGTCCCAGCGCCTCAACCGGCTGCGTCAGATGTCCGCCACTACAGAGGTAATAGAGCTCTCCGGCGCCGCTGCCGCGGAGCAGGAATCAGGTGCTTGATTTATGGAAAACAGAGGAATCGTTACAAAAATATCCGGCTCCGTCATCGACGTGCAGTTTCCTGCGGGCTCGGACCTGCCGGATATCAATCACGCCGTGGAGGTCCGGTGCGGAGACCGGCGGATCCTTTTGGAGTGCAACAGCCACATCGGAGACAGCACTGTGCGGTGCATTGCCCTGTTCCCCACAGACGGTCTGGCCCGGGGAGCCGAAGCGGTGAGTCTGGACCGGCCGGTGACGGTGCCGGTGGGGGAGGCGACCCTGGGGCGCATGCTCAACGTCATCGGCGATCCCATCGACGAGCAGGGACCCGTAAACGCCGAGACCCGGTGGCCCATTCACCATAAGGCGCCTTCTTTTACGAAAATCACGTCCTCGTCCCAACTGCTGGAAACGGGCATTAAGGTCATCGACCTGATGACCCCCTATGCCAAGGGCGGCAAGATCGGCCTGTTCGGCGGCGCCGGTGTGGGCAAGACCGTGCTCATCGAGGAGCTGATCCGCAACATCGCCTATGAGCACAGCGGTTATTCCGTCTTTGCCGGCGTGGGAGAGCGCTCCCGTGAGGGCAACGACCTGTATAACGAAATGCGGCAGTCCGGCGTGCTGGACAAGACCGCCATGGTTTTCGGCCAGATGAACGAGCCCCCCGGCGCCCGTCTGCGGGTGCCGCTGGCGGGACTGACCATCGCGGAATATTTCCGGGAGCAGTCCCATCAGGACGTACTGCTGTTTATCGACAACATTTTCCGTTTTACCCAGGCCGGCTCCGAGGTGTCGGCCCTGTTGGGCAGACTGCCCTCCGCCGTGGGCTACCAGCCCACCCTGGCTACGGAGATGGGCAAGCTCCAGGAGCGCATCGTGTCCACACGCAACGGCTCCATCACATCCGTGCAGGCTGTCTATGTTCCCGCGGATGATCTGACGGACCCGGCGCCGGCCACGACCTTCTCCCATCTGGACGCCACCACAGTGCTCTCCCGCGGCATTGCGGAACTGGGCATCTATCCGGCGGTGAGCCCTCTGGAGTCCGGCTCCCGGATGCTCACACCGGAGAGCGTGGGAAAGGACCACTATGAGACGGCCCAGGAGGTGCTGAAGATCCTCCAGCGCTATACGGAGCTGCAGGATATCATCGCCATTCTCGGCATGGACGAGCTGGGAGCGGAGGACAAGGCCATCGTCAACCGGGCCCGCCGGGTCCAGCGGTTTATGTCCCAGCCCTTCCACGTGGCGGAGCAGTTTACCGGCATTCCCGGCCGGTACGTGCCGGTAAAGGACACCATCAAGGGTTTCCAGGCCATTTTGTCCGGAGACTGCGATCAGGTGCCGGAGCAGGCCTTCCTGATGAAGGGCACCATTGAAGAGGTCCTGGAGGAGGCGCAGCGCTGATGGCCGTGCTTTCTCTGAAGATCACCAGCCCCGACGGGGTGCTGTGCGAGGATACGGCATCCTACGTCCGCCTGCAGGCCGCAGACGGCAGCGTCGGCGTATTGCCCGGACACGCGCCCATGCTGGTGGCGCTGGTTAAGGGGAAGGTGTGCTACCGGAAGGACGGGGCGATGTATACCGTCGATGTGGATCGGGGCGTTGCCGAAATCAAGGACAACCGCATTGTGATCCTTTCCGGGTAAATAACAGGATCCCCGCTGGACCGACAGGGTCCGGCGGGGATTTTTTCCGGGAAAAACAGCAAAAAAATGCGTTTGTGTGTTGAGAGTGTTTTTCCATTGGTGTATAATAAAGTGTAAAATAAAATACAACTGGAGGAATTCAAAATGTTTGAAGGTCTGCTGAAAAACCTTGCCGAAACCCGGCGTAAGATTGTTTTCACCGAGGGAACGGACAACCGTATCCTGGAGGCTACCAGCCGTCTGCGGACGGAGGATCTCATGGACGTGATCCTGGTGGGAAACGTGGAGGCTGTCAAGGCCGCCGCCGAGGCCGGCAAGTATAACATTCAGGGCTGCGAGATCCTGGACCCCGCCACCTACGAGGGCATGGACGAGATGGTCGAGCAGATGGTCGCCCTGCGCAAGGGCAAGATGACCGCCGACGAGTGCCGGGCCGCCCTGGCCAAGGGCAACTATTTCGGCACCATGCTGGTGAAAATGGGCAAGGCCGACGCTCTGCTGGGCGGCGCCACCTACTCCACCGCCGATACTGTCCGTCCCGCTCTGCAGCTGGTGAAGACCAGGAAGGGAGCCAATCTGGTAAGCTCCTGCTTCATCCTCTACCGGGAGGGCGCAAACGGCCCTGAGAAGCTCTGCATGGGCGACTGCGCCATCAACATTGACTACCAGGATAAAGTGGACAAGGACGGCAACGTGGTGCTCACCGCAGCCCAGCAGCTGGCTGAGGTGGCTGTGGAGTCCGCCAGAACGGCCAGGTTCTTCGGCATCGACCCCAAGGTTGCCGTGCTCTCCTTCTCCACCAAGGGCTCCGGCAAGGGCGGCACCGTGCAGCTCTCCCATGACACCGTGGAAGAGGCCAGAAAGCTGGATCCCGAGCTGAATATCGACGGCGAGATGCAGTTCGACGCTGCCGTCTCTCCCACCGTGGGTCAGCTCAAGTTCCCCGGCTCCAAGGTTGCCGATTACGCCAACACCTTCATCTTCCCCCTCATCGAGGCGGGCAACATCGGCTACAAGATCGCCCAGCGTCTGGGCGGCTTCGAGGCCTACGGCCCCATCCTCCAGGGCCTCAACGCCCCCATCAACGACCTGTCCCGGGGCTGCAACGCCGAGGAGGTCTACAAGATGGCCATCATCACCGCCGGCATGGCGTAAGGGAATCAACCGCAGATATTCAAACCGGGAAGCGACACCGCTTCCCGGTTTTTGCGCGAAAAAGCAGCAAGCCGCGAAGACTTGCTGCTTTTTTCTGTTGAAAGGCTGCCCGTCAGGCCAGCTTGTGTTTGTCTTTGCCCACGGCCAGACCGATAAACATGACGACCAAACCCACAACGATGCCGGGGAATACGGCCGCCAGAGGGAACGTAATGGTTCCGTTGAGCTTGAGTACGCCGTAGATCAGGGCCACGATGGAGCCGGCCACCACAGATATCATGGCGAACTTGCTGCTGACCTTGTCCTTTGCCCAGATCAGGAAGCACAAGGGAGCAAACACGGTACAGCCGCGCAGAGCCATGGACAGGAAAGCGTAGTCCTGAATCGTGTCATTGGGCAGCACACAGGTGAGAACGCCGGCCACAGCCAAAACGATCACAATGAGGATCTTGTTGACGCTGTCGAATTTCTTTGCGTTGCCGGCCTTACCCTTGTTGAGTAAATCCCGGTTGACAACTGTGGCAATGCCGAGAGCCAAACCGGCGCCAGTGCCGACGGAGGCAATAAACAGAGCGCCCAGCATGATGCCGCCCAGAACACTGGGGATACCGGAGTAGTCGATGATGAAACTGGTCAGGGCTGTTTTCGCCAAAATGCTGCTGCTGGCGGCAGCGGTGGCGGGGTCTACGACGCTGCGCATATACAGGCCGACCAGAATGCCGAACACGCCGATAATGGGGATCAGGATGGTGGAGATCAGCGCGCCGATGCGGGCGTCACGATCGGACCTGGCGTTCAAAATTGCCTGCGCGTAGGTCTGAGTCGTCAGAACGCCCAGGATCAGGGACAGGCAGGAGCCGAAGTCAGTCCAGAAGCCGCGGCCAAAAAGGCTCCAGAGATTTCGATCAATGACGGCGCCGTCCTTGCTCTGAATCACAAGACCGTTGACCGTGGAGGTGAAGCCGCTGACGCCGCCGCAGAATTTCAGAACGATAATGCCGCAGATGACCATGGTCAAATACAGCAGAACGGTCTTCAGAATGCCCACGATACCGGCACCCTTGGTGCCGCCGAATACCACATAAAGCACCATAAAAACGGCGGAGATAATGATGGTCCATACGTCACCCAGCTTAGGCCAGATCACCAGGACCACAGAAGAGGCTGCCACCAGCTGGGACAGGATGTTGATAAAGGTGCCGACGCTGTTGAGCACGGTGGCGGCCATGCCGACGCCGGAACCGTACTCATCGCGAACCATACCCACCAACGTGGGGCTGTTCTGACGGCGCAGCGGTTTTACGTAGATCAGGGCAAGCACCAGGCATCCCAGTCCGCCGCCCAGGGTAAACCACCATGCCGTCATACCGTAGTTGAAGGCAAGCTGGGCGGTGCCTACAGTGGACGTGCCGCCCACCAGGGTACCCATGATCAGACCGGCGGCAACGCCGAAACCGATTTTGCCGGAGCCGGCTTTCTTCTTCATGCCCGTGCCGATGGCAAGGCCGACAATAGCGGCGATAGCGATGACAAGGCCGATAATAAGACCTGTATCCATAAGTCTCTCTCCTTTGTGATTATTACGGAAAAGCCAATGTGCCGCACAGGGCGGCACATTGAAGATAACAAAGAGTCCTCTCTGTTATTGAAGCGTTATTCCATGCAGCCGATGTGCTCGGGAATGATCAGGTCAGCGGCAGTCTTGGAGACGACCTCCTCAACGGTCACGTTGGGAGCCAGCTCCTCCAGAACCAGACCGGCTTCTGTACGGTGCAGAACACACAGCTCGGTGACGATGTAGTCCACCTCGTTGGCCGCAGTCAAAGGCAGGGTGCACTTTTTCAGGATCTTGGGATTGCCGTGCTTATCACAGTGCTCAGTAGTCACGATGACGATCTTGGCACCAGAGACCAGATCCATGGCGCCGCCCATACCGGCACAGGTCTTGCCGGGGACCATCCAGTTGGCCAGATTGCCCTCCTGGTCCACCTCGTAGGCGCCCAGAACGGTGGCCGCCACATGGCCGCCGCGGATCAGACCGAAGGAGTCAAAGCTGGAGAAGCAGCAGCCGCCCTCGCGGATGCCGGACACGTTGCCGGAAGCGTCCACGATGTCGATATCGCACTCGTCCTCGTTCTCGGGAGGAAGGGTGATGCCCAGAATGCCGTTTTCAGACTCAACCCAGACGTCGATGTCTTCGGGAATGTAGTCCAGGCACAGAACGGGCATACCGATACCCAGGTTCACAACGTCGCCGTCCTGGAAGAATTTTGCGGTTCTCTTGGCAATAAAATGCCTGATTTCGTTTCTATCCATTAGTTTCTATCCTCCACATTCGCCTGTACGATCATGTCAACGAGGCAGTTGGGCGTAACGACTACGTCCGGATCAATCTCGCCGACCTCTACGATCTCCTCCGCCTCGACGATAACAAAATCAGCGGCGGTAGCCATGATGGGGTTAAAGTTGCGGGCGGTTCTGTGGTAGATCACGTTGCCGATTTTGTCGGCCTTCCAGGCGTGGATGAGAGCCACGTCAGCGTGGAGGGGCAGCTCAAGAATATAGCGCTTTCCGTTTACAGGATCCCCGTCCTTGACGAACTTGTACTCACCCTTCTCCTTGTCCCACTCCAGGACCTGCTTGCCCTCCTGCATGGGGGTGCCCACGCCGGTGGGGGTCAGCACGCCGCCGATGCCGGCACCGCCGGCACGCATACGCTCACACAGAGTGCCCTGAGGAACGAAGGTGACGTTGATCTCACCGGCGACGACCTTCTCCACGGTCTCGGTGTTGTTGCCGATGTGGGAACAGGTGATGTGCTTGATGGCTTCGGCGTGAACCAGCTTGCCAATGCCTTTGCCCTTTACACTGGTGTTGTTGGAGATGATGTTCAGATCCTTGACGCCTTTTTTCAGGATCGCGGCGATCAGCGTCTGGGGAACACCGCAGTTGACAAAGCCGGGAACCATAAGGGTCATGCCCTCGTGGATCTTTTCCATGGCCTGCTCAACGGTGACAACTTTGCTCTTAGCCAATGTTCTGACTCCTTTCGCAGCTTACTCCGTGAAGGTCACGGGGTTGGTGACTTCGTCTCTCAGGCAGTTGCGGGTGATGCCCAGGATCTCGCGGGCCTCGTCGGCGGTAGCGATCTCACGGCCGGCCAGCTTGGCCAGCTCCACGGCTCTCTTGACGAGCATCTCGTTGGTGGCGATGATCTTGTTGCCGTTCTCGTCCTTGCCGTAAACCACGTTGTCCTCAAGACCCACGCGCA
>ONVR01000324.1 GCA_900321335.1 uncultured Eubacteriales bacterium
TTCATTTGTAAAACGCGCCGTCTTTGCAGGCCTTCAGCTGGGCCAGCCGGATCCGGTAGGCCTTGAGCATATCCTCGTAGCAGGGGATCTCGCCGTCGTACTCCAGCAGGTGCAGCAGATATTTCGTGAACTGGGGGTTGAGCACCAGCAGGGGCCCCAGCAGATAGGTGCCGAAAAAGTTGTGGATGCGCACCCCTTCGTATTGGCTCTTGCCGTTGATGCCGGCCCCCCGCAGGGTCTTCATCAGGGCAAAGCCGCTGTTGTCCCCGTGCAGGGTGGAGAACTGGGCCTTGCTGCCGATGATCTCCATGTCCTCGAATTCGCCGATGACGTTGCCGCTGCGCCGGTCAAACAGGTCGATCCTGGCCGTCAGGTCGAACAGACCCAGGCCGGGGAATTTTTTGCCCGCCGTCACGTTTTCGATCTCCCGGCTGAATACGTCCAGGGTGTTGCCGGTGACGAGAAAGAGGATCCCGGCGTTGATCATATGGGTGATCCGGTCCTTGCAGGGCATGAGCCGGGAGATCAGCAGCGGCTGCATCTTTTCGCTCATGGAGCCCAGATAGACCATATCCACGTGATTTTCCGCGAAATAGGGCGGATCCGGCAGCTCCGTGACGATAAACTCCGCCTCGGGCAGGCAGCGGCGAAGCAGCAGTACGTTGCCCGCGTCCCCGTACAGCCCGCACAGTCCGGGATAGAGAATCTCAATGATCATGGTCCGCCTCCGTATCTTCCGCCAAATCGGCCTGCGTCGTGTTTTCCGGAACGTCGGGGTCTGCCGCTCCGTCCGGCTCTCCGACCGTCTCCCGGGGGGAGAGGGGGGCCGGGGTGTTGACCGGGGCGAGCTTGGCCTTGATCCGGTCTGTCAGGGCGTCCACTTTGTCGGCGATGTACAGATCGTAGAGGATGCAGTAGTCCACGCCCTCCGTCTCGATGAAATCTGCCGCGTTGAGAAAGTCCTCCGTACAGAAGATCCGATCCCGGTCCACGCCCTCGAGCAGGGCGCGGACCAGAAAATCCTGATTCCGGGGCCCGGCCAGGATCACCCGGCTGACGGAATCGTCCAGCAGCGGCGAAAAGTCCGTCTCATAGATCCAGCAGGTGTTCTCCACGTCTCCGCTGTTCTCGTGAATGTCGTCCAGAGACAGGATCACGTTCTTTTTCCGCTCTCCCGTATGGCATACGTAGTTTATGGCGCTGGAGCAGGCGATGGGGTTCATCCCCTTGGCAAGCTGTCTGACGATGACCGCGTCCCCGTACTGCTCGCTGCTGAACCGGGAGTCCACGATCTTCGCCTCCTCCAGATAGGCGGTGATCTGTTCAAAAGCCAGACCCAGCTTGTCCAGCAGGGTGCAGGCGCCGCAGACGTTGTACACGTTTACGATGTTGTCGTTGACCAGCCGGAGCGTGTGGCGCTTTCCTCCCTGCTCCAGGGTCATGCGGCTCGTTTCCGGATCCACCTCCGTGATCACGTAGTCACAGGTGGGAGATTTGAAGCCGCAGTTGCTGCAATAGACCCGGCCCACGTGGCCGTATCGGGCAAGGCCGTACTCCATGGGCGCGCCGCACCGGGGACAGTACAGCTTTTCGAGAAAACCCCGGCCCGCTTCCGGCACCCCGTAGGGACTGTTGACGCCGTAATAGGTGCGCCCGGCGCACTGGGGGCCGATGCCGGAGCAGATGAGATCGTCCCCGTTGAGGATCAGGTGGGTTTGCTCGGGCAGAGCCTTGGAGATGATGTAGCTGATAAAATCTGTGTTGGCGTTGCGCCGGATGGAGTCCCGGAACAGCCCGGTGCACAGGACGTAATCGGGCCGGATGCGGGGATAGATCAAAAGGGAGCTGCGCTCGTCCACCTCCAGGACCGCCAGCTTGTTTTTGGCGTTTCCCAGCAGGGAGCTGTCCGCCAGCAGGGCGGCGGCAATGCCCGTGTTGATGTTGGAGCCGTATACGTTGCAGGTGACGCTGACGCCGCTGTGCCGCAGGGCGTCCACCACCAGATTGCAGGTGGTGGTTTTGCCGTTGGTGCCGGTGACACAGGCCACGATCTCCGGCCTGCCGATGAGCGAGAGAAAGTCCGGACAGAGCTTCAGGGCAATTTTGCCGGGCAGATTGGAGGCCTCGCGTCCGGCCAGCAGCAGCACCCGGCGGGCGAGCTTTGCCAGCCAAAGGGCCCCGTAGAATTGATAAGTACGTTGCAAGCGGATCGCCTCACTTTGTTCTTTAGACGTTTTTTCGGGAAAAAAGTTTCCCGGAAGGGGTGCTCTTGCATGGTTCTTATTTTAGAGGAAACGGGCGGGAAAGTAAAGAGACACGCACATTTTTTTCCAATCAGTCCGGAAACGCAGAAAGGGGTTTCAAAATAATACAAAATGCAGTATAATAAAATAAATCCGTGTGTGGGGGGTGACAGGATGACAAACACAGAGCGGATCGAAAAGATCGTGGCGTCCCACGACGTATGCGAGTACACCTTTGGGGACTACGGCCAGATCCCCTTTTCCGACAAGGTGATCCATATCTGCCGGTCGGACTGTCCCCGGTACGGCCACTGCTGGGCATGCCCGCCCGCTGTGGGCGACATTCACGACTGCATGGAGCGGACGTCGGCCTATAAGCGCTTCTGCCTGTTCTCCACGGTGGCGGAGGTATCGGACAGCAACAATCTGGCCGCCTGCCTGCCGGCAAAAAAGGCCCACGAGGCCCTGTCCCGGCAGATCCGGGCCGAACTGCGGCAGACGCTGCCGGAGCATCTGATGCTCTCAACGGGCTGCTCCATCTGCGACACGTGTACCTATCCCGACGGGCCCTGCCGTTTTCCTGAGGAGCGGCTGAGCTCCATGGAGAGCCACGGCATCGTGCTGGTCAATCTCATCGAGGCCATGGGCATGTGCGCCGATTACGGCAACGACATGGTGGTGTATTTCACCATGATCCTGTATAACGACTGAAAAACCGGACGGCACTGCCGTCTGAAACAGAAAGAGGAGAGATCATATGGCATTCGTGTATTCCATCAGCATTGCGCCGGAGCGCGGTCAGTTCAAAACACCGGTGGAGAAGGCCACCTTCATCGAGAATCTCGGCATTGACGGAGACGGCCACCGCGGCGACTGGGGCCGGCAGGTCACTTGCCTGAACCGCCAGAGCGTGGAGCGGGTCAACGCGGAAAAGGGTCTGCAGATCGGACCCGGTCAGTACGCGGAAAACGTGTGCATTTCCGGCATGGAAGAGCTGGATCTGCAGGTGGGGGACCGGTTTTCCCTGGGCGGGGACGTGGTTCTGGAGGTGACCCAGATCGGAAAACCCGACCACCCCAGTGTAGTGACCAAAGCCTACGGCGTTTCCCTGCTGCCCAGTGAGGGCAGATTCTGCCGTGTGATCCGCGGGGGAGAGGTCTGCACCGGGGACCCGGTGACAAAGCTGTGAAAATTCCGGAAAAACAATGTAAATAAAGTGTGTCCATTTCACAAATAAAAGAAATTGGTGGTATACTGATACAGCGCAATGGCTTTGGCGGCGGGAGGTGACGTGTGTGATAAGAAACTGGCTGAGGAATTTTATGATCGGCCGATACGGACCGGATCAGCTCGGCCTGGCGCTGCTCGCGGCGTCCGTGGTCCTGGGACTGGCGGGCAGCCTGACGAGACTGCATATTTTGGGTCTTATCTCATATCTTCCCCTGGCTTTTGCCCTGTTCCGGCTGCTGTCCCGGAATATGCCCCGGCGCCGTGCGGAAAACGACCGCTTTCTCCGGTTCTGGTGGCCGCTGAAGACAAAGCTCTCCGGAAAGCTCCGGGAGCTGCGGGAGGGAAAACACTACCGGTACTTCAAGTGCCCCGGCTGCGGCAGCAAGCTGCGCCTGCCCAGAGGAAAGGGAAAAATCCAGATCACCTGCCCCAAGTGCGGGGAACGATTTATCAAGAAAACGTGAAAAAAGCCCGTCGGACTGCGGTCCGGCGGGCTTTGGATTCTCTCTATTTCTTCTGAAACTGTCTGCTCTGCTCCACCGCCAGCTCGTCGCAGCGGTTGTTCCAGGGGTTTTCCGCGTGGCCCTTGACCCAGAAAAAA
>ONVR01000285.1 GCA_900321335.1 uncultured Eubacteriales bacterium
GCCGCCACTATACTGATGATGGATGGAGCGGCGGCAATTTCGAGCGTCCGGCATGGAAACAGCTGGTGGCGGACATTGAAGCAGGCAAGGTGGCCCATGTCATTGTCAAGGATATGAGCCGGGCGGGGCGTGACTATCTGCAAACCGGCTTTTACACAGAGGTATTCTTCCGGCAGCATGGCGTCCACTTTGTTGCCATTGCCAACGGCGTGGACAGTGATGACCAGAACAGCAACGAGTTTGCGCCCTTCCTCAACATCATGAACGAATGGTATCTTCGTGACCTGAGCCGCAAGCAGAAAACCGCCATTCGGGTCAAGGGGGAATCCGGCAATCCAACCACCAACTGTGCCATCTACGGCTATAAGAAAGACCCGGAGAACAAATACCACTGGCTGATCGACGAGGAAGCGGCTGCCGTGGTGCGGCGTATCTTCCAGCTGACCATTGAGGGCAAAGGCCCCTACGACATCGCCCGCATCCTGTTTGATGACAAGATCAACACGCCTGCGGTCTACTTCGGCAAACAGAATAAGGGCATCTGGAAAAGCAAGGAGGAGTTCCCCAACCCCTATAACTGGAGCGGCTACATCGTTGGGCAGATTCTCTCCAAGCCGGAGTATATGGGGCATACGGTGAATTTCCGTTCCCACAAGCAGTCCTATAAGGATAAAAACGCCGTGATGAATCCCAAGGAAGATTGGCTGATCTTCGAGAACACCCATGAAGCCATCGTGGATGCAGAAACATGGGAGCTGGCACAGAAGCTGCGGAAAACACCACGGCGGCATGATACGCTGGGCGAGGCCAATCCGCTGACGGGGCTTGTATTCTGCGCGGACTGCGGTGCAAAGATGATGAACCATCGCTCAAGAGGCGGCACGGAGAATAATCCTTATCCGTCGGACTTTTACGATTGTTCCACCTATACGCTGGCACATCAGAAGCGCACCCATGCTTGCAGCGGACACTATATCCGCAGCAAGGTGCTGCGGGAGCTGATTCTGGAAACCATCCGGGCAGCCAGCACCTTTGCCATCTCCGACCGGGACGCCTTTCTGGAGAAGGTGCGCTCTGCCTCCCAACTGCGGCAGGCAGAAGCGGCCAAGGAAACCAAGCGGAGGCTGAACAAGGAGAAAAAGCGGATTTCCGAACTGGATACCATCATCAAGAAGCTCTATGAATCCTTTGCCGTCGGGCGCATTACCGGCGAGCGGTTCGACAGCCTGCTGGCGGAATATGAGGCGGAGCAGAAAGCGCTGACAGCATCCGTCTCTGAAATGGAAACGCAGATGTCCGCCTTTGCGGAGGACACCGACCGGGCCAAGCAGTTTCTGGAGCTGGCAAAGAAGTACACGGATTTTTCCGAGCTGACCACGCCCATGATCAACGAGTTCGTGGAGAAAATCATCGTCCACGCCCCGGAAAAAATTGACGGCGACCGGGTGCAGGAAGTGGATATCCACCTTCGCTTTATCGGGCAGTTTGAGCTTCCCGCGCCGGAGCTGACCGAGGAAGAAATCAAGCGGCAGGAGCAGCTCAAGCGACATCGCATCAAAAGCCGGGAACGGTATCAGAAAATCAAGGCTGGTGAACACGCTGTCGGTCAGCCCTTCACGCTGACCTGTAAGTGCTGCGGGCAGGAATTTGCATCCAGGCGGACGAACACCCTGTTCTGCGGCCCCAACTGCCGGGCAAAATTCTACCGGCAGGAGGCGGCAGAAAGCCGCAGCCGGACGTGTACCTGCGAGAACTGCGGCAGGGTGTTTACAACAACGAGGTCAGATGTCAAATACTGTGGTGACGATTGCCGTTATCAGGCACAGATCAAGCGACAGGGCGTGCGGAAGAAAGCCTTGCGAGGGGCGAAGATCGAACCGGCAGTGCCGGAGAAAGAAACAAAAACAGCATAAGATAAGACGCAAATGGCGGCTTGCCCCTTAATGGGCAGGCCGCCTTTTTGTGCAGAAAAGGAGGAACAATGAATCTTTTTGAAATTGTCAAATATGGCGTAAGCTGCCGGGATGCAGCAGAGCGGTACGGCGTGGAGGTCAACCATTACGGCATGGCGCTCTGCCTGTTCCACAACGACCGGTACCCCA
>ONVR01000346.1 GCA_900321335.1 uncultured Eubacteriales bacterium
ATCCCACACAGGCACGTTGTCGGCCACGCCCCGCTTTTCAAAGCGGGCGGCGTCCACGGGCATGATGCCGTCGGCGTACTTGCTGAAGGCGCTGACGGGGATGTTGTCGCCCTGGGCGCGGTTCATGGGAACCATGATCTCCCGGATGAACTCGGGCAGATCCTCCCGAACCGCCACCGGTTCGTCCTGAAGCTGGGCCCACTCACTGGGCACGTCGATCTTCACCGCGTCGGTCAGGCCCCGCTCGATGGCGGCCAGGTTCATGTTCACGATCTTCTCGCCCTTGCGGGAGAAGGTTTTGACGGCGGCCTCCTTCATGTACTTCTCGGCCTCTTCGATGGGCAGCACGCCGGAGAGCTTGAAGAAGGCGGCCTGCAGTACGGTGCTGGTGCGGTTGCCCAGACCGATCTCGGCGGCAATGTCGGTGGCGTCGATGGTGTAGAACTGGATCTTCCGCTCCGCCAGCAGGCGCTTGGCCCGGTTGGGCAGGTTTGCCAGCAGGGTCTCGCCCTTCCAGCGGGTGTTGAGCAGGAAGATGCCGCCGGGCTTGACCTCGGAGACGATGTCGTAGGTGTGCATGTAGCTCTGCTTGTGGCAGGCCACAAAGTCCGCCATGGTCACGTAGTAGGTGGAGTGGATGGGCTCATGGCCGAAGCGCAGGTGGCTTCTCGTCAGGCCGCCGGACTTCTTGGCGTCATACTGGAAATAGGCCTGCACGTATTGGTCGGTGTTGTCGCCGATGATTTTGCAGGAGTTTTTGTTGGCGCCCACGGTGCCGTCGGAGCCCAGACCCCAGAATTTGCAGGAGATGATGCTCTTGCCGGCGGTGACGATGTTCTCGCCCACAGGCAGGGAGTGGAAGGTCACATCGTCGGTAATGCCTACGGTGAAGTGGTTCTTCTTTTCGCCCGCCATGTTGTCGAAGACGGCCTTGATCTGGGCAGGGGTGGTGTCCTTGGAGCTCAGACCGTAGCGGCCGCCCAGCAGGGTCATCTGCCGCCCGCTCTCCTGCAGCGCCGCGCTCACGTCCTCATACAGCGGCTCACCCAGAGCGCCGGGCTCCTTGGTCCGGTCCAGCACGGTGAGCACCCTGCAGCTTTCGGGGATGGCGGCGATGAAGTGCTTCAGGGAGAAGGGACGGTACAGGTGCACCTGCACCAGGCCCACCTTCTCGCCCCGGGCGTTGAGGTAGTCCACCACTTCCCGGGCCGCGTCGCACACGGAACCCATGGCCACGATCACCCGCTCCGCGTCGGGGGCGCCAAAATAGTTGAAGAGCTTGTAGTCCCGGCCGGTGAGCTTGGAGATCTCCTCCATGTAGCCCTCCACCACGGCGGGGAAAGCGTCGTAGAAGGGGTTGGCGGCCTCCCGGTGCTGGAAGAAGATGTCGTCGTTTTCACCGGTGTTGCGGATGGTGGGGTGTTCCGGGTTCAGGGCGTGATCCCGGAACTTTTTCAGCTCCTCCCAGTCCACCAGCTTCGCCATGTCCTCATAGTCCAGGACCTCGATCTTCTGGATCTCGTGGGAGGTGCGAAAGCCGTCGAAGAAATGCTGCACGGGCACATGGCCTCTGATGGCGCTCAGATGGGCCACGGCGCCCATGTCCATGCACTCCTGCACACTGGAGGAGGCCAGCTGGGCCCAGCCGGTCTGGCGGCAGGCCATCACGTCCTGATGGTCGCCGAAGATGGAGACGGAGCCGGTGGCCACAGACCGGGCGGCCACGTGCATCACCGCCGGCATCAGCAATCCGGAGATGCGGTACATAGGCGGGATCATCAGCATCAGGCCCTGGGCCGAGGTGTAGGTGGTGGCCAGGGACCCGGCCTCCAGCGCACCCTGCATGGCGCCGCAGGCGCCGGCTTCAGCCTGCATCTCCATCAGCTTGACCCGGCTGCCGAAGATATTCTTTTTCCCGTTGGCGGACCACTCATCCACATGAGCCGCCATGGGGCTGGAAGGGGTGATCGGATAGATGGTCGCCACTTCCGTAAAGGCATAGGAGATATACGAGGCGGCCTCGTTGCCGTCCATGGATTTCCGAAGCATTACAAAAACCTCCTGAATTGATGATTTTCTGCAAGAAAACCCAAAAAATAAAAAAATGTTTCATCGAAAAGACAGCAGAGCAGTTCGAAAAATCATTTTCCGGCTATTATTATATACCCCTTTTGGAAACTGTCAAGTTCTATCAAAAAAAGGGAGCGGCGGATCTGGAAATTTGTGCGAATTTCCTTTGATTTTTCAAATTACCTGCCTGCAGCTGCCGGGGTCTGTTCCCTTTACTTTGGGCCGAGGCTACGATATAATAAAACAA
>ONVR01000343.1 GCA_900321335.1 uncultured Eubacteriales bacterium
CGGCGGCTGAGACCTTTTTCTGGCCCGCCGGGAGGGCTTCACCGGTTTTTGAATGTTCAGCTCCAGGTTAAGGATATTGCCGCAGATGATGATCATACTGCACAAAAACAGCCAGACCATCATGATGATCACCGAGGCCAGGGAGCCGTAGATCAGCGCATACCGGGTAGAGGCGGAGATAAACAGGGAAAACAGGATACTCACGCCCACCAGGGCGGCGGAGGCCGTCAGGGCCCCGGGATACCGCAGGATCCGCACCTTCTCCTTGGGCGTTGTCAGCAGATAGAAGGACAGCACCACAAAATACAGCAGCAGAAACAGGATCACGAACCGGATCCAGCGCCACCACCAGAGGTAGTCGATGCCGAAGGTGCTGTTGAGAAAGCGCAGAAACCACCCGCCTGTGGCAATGATGATAATGGACAGGTAGATGACCGCCACGAAGAGCACCGCCACGATCACAGAGGCGAGGATGCCGAAAAACCCGTTGAACCGGCTTTTTCCCTGGATATCGCCCATAATATTGAACACCGAGCGCACCACACCGGAGGCGGAGGTGACGATCACCACCCAGGAGGCCACCGTCATGGTTTTGGAGAAATTGTGATCCACATACTCGCCGAAGCTGCGCACCGTTCCCACAACGTTTTCCGGGATAAAGCGCTCCAGCACGCCAACCAGGGACGCCCAGCTGATATTCAGCCGCATCAGCAGACTGTAAATCAGGATCAGGGCCGGGAAGATGGACAGCATGAGGTAATAGGCCATCTCCGCGGCGCTGCCAAAGACGTGCTTTCCCAGAATAATGTCCGTGATCTCCAGGATTTTGTCTCTGATTTTTTTCAACTTTACTGACATAATTCACTCCGTTACAACCGCAAACGCGCAGCAGGGCGAACAGATCTGTCCGCCCTGCTTTTCTTCAGTATGTCCGATTTGGGGAATGATTATTTCGAGTTGAAGATGCTGAAAATTTCATCGAAGGGGTCCTTGGTCTCCTCTTTCTTCTCCTCACCGGATTCGCCCGCGCCCTCTCTGGAGAACAGATTCTCATTCTTTTTCTCCTCCTGGACGGGCTCTGCGCCGGGTCTGTCGTCAAACCGGGTGGCAATGACTGTCACGCGGATCTCATCTTCCATGTTCTCATCAAAGGAAGCGCCGAAGATGATCTCAGCATCGGGATGAGCGGCCTCCTGCACCAGGCTTGCCGCCGCCTCGATATCCTCAAGGCCGATGTCGTCAGAGCCGCAGATGTTGATCAAGATGCCCTTGGCGCCGTTGATGGAGGTCTCCATCAACGGGCTGGAGATGGCGGCCTTGGCCGCGTCCTCCGCCTTGCCCTTGCCGGCGGCATGGCCGACGCCCATGTGGGCGAAGCCGGACTCCTTCATAATGGCAGTCACGTCTGCGAAGTCCAGGTTGATAAACCCGGTATTCTTGATCAGATCAGAGATGCTGGTAACCGCCTGGAACAGAACGTCGTCGGCAATCTGGAAGGCGTTTTTGAAGGTCAGCTTCTGATCTGTGGCGAATTTCAGTCTGTCATTGGGGATGATCAGCAGGGAGTCAACCTTCCCCAGCAGCTCATTGATGCCGTTTTCCGCCTGGATCATTCTTCTCTTGCCCTCAAAGGAGAAGGGCTTTGTCACAACGCCGACGGTGAGGATACCGGATTCCTTGGCGATATCCGCAACCACGGGAGAGGCGCCGGTACCGGTGCCGCCGCCCATGCCGCAGGCGATAAAGAGCATATCTGTATTTTCAAGGGCCTTGGCCAGGTTGTTTCTGCTCTCCTCGGCGGCCTTTTTGCCCACCTCGGGATTGGCGCCGGCACCCTGGCCGTGGGTGAGCTTTTCACCGATCTGGAGCTTCAGATCCGCCGCAGAAGCCGCGAGGGCAGGCTTATCGGTGTTGATGGCGATAAACTCAACGCCCTGAGTGCCTTCCTTTACCATACGGTTAACGACGTTGTTGCCTGCGCCGCCCACACCGGCGACCTTGATCGTTACAACGTTATCGTTCACGAGATCCATATCCGTCATCTGTTTTTTCCTCCTGTATTTTTCTTTTGTCATAACGCTCCCCGTCGCCGGGAACGCCAAAATGTCATCGGACACAATGCGAATTTTATTATAATACATGCTAATTCTATCGCTTTTTTCGGTTTCGGTCAATAGCTGGGAAGAACTTTTTTACAATCGCGCCTGCCAAATACCGGCAAATCACGCGGGAATAAAATGCGTCCTCCCTTCCTTGGACAGGTCGATCCTGCCTTTGACGCCCTCTTCCAGCTGGCTGACGATGCTTATGAGTTTGTTGATTTTGTAGTCGGCATTTACGCCGCTTCCAAAGTCCACCTCATAGATGGCGTCGTAGGTGAACGTGGCGTTGCTGATGTTGGACACGTCCACGTTTTTCACCTTCGCCACCACGTCCGCCTGCCGGATGGCCGTTAAAATATTGACCAGCGCGTCGAGCATGGTCTGCTGCTCCGGGTCCACCTCCAGCATCTTTCCCTCTTCGATCGCAAGAGGCGTAATGCCCGTAACCCGGATATAATTGCCGTTGCTGCGTCCGGCCATCTCCCCCAGGACCTTGCCGTGCTCGTCGATCAGCCAGTTTTTTCCCGATGCGGCGATATAGGCCACAGCCTCGCTCTCATTGACATGGATGGTGACCGTGTCCGGCAGCTGCTTGACAATATCCACACTGTAAATATAGGGCATCTGGGCGTACAGACGCGCCCGGGCGTCGTCCGTGCCCGTAAAGAAGATAATATTTCCCGTTCCGATATCCGCCACGGAGAGCACCTCTTCCTCGGAGTAGTAGGAAGAGCCCTCAACCCGCACGGTATTGACCCGGAAGAACACACTGAATCCAAGCACCAGCGCCACGAGCATCACCACGGTGGCAAACACCGCGTATAAGGAGATCGCCGGTCTTCGTCTGCTCCTGTGTTTTTTTGCCGCCAAGGTCTCACCTCCCCCGGACACGCTTCTGTGTCAGCACATCCGGATTATCATTTGCGCGATCTGCTCCGCCGCTCCCGGCGCGGCGATGGCCTTCAGGGCCTTCGACATGGACTGCAGCCGGGACTTGTCTCCAAGAAGCTCCATAACCGTATCGAAAAGAACCTCGGCCGTGCAGTCCTGCTCCAGGATCATCACAGCGCCCCCTGCCTTTTCCAGCTGTTCGGCGTTGCGTCTCTGGTGATCCCCCGCCACGTTGGGCGACGGAACGATCACCGCGGGGCAGCCCTTGACCGTAAGCTCGCTGATGGTGGAAGCGCCGGCCCGGCAGAGCACCAGGTCCGCCGCCGACATAAGCAGCGGCATATTGTCGATATAGGGCCGGATATCCTCACGCTCCGGCAGCTTTTCGATACCGATCTGCCCGAGCGCCTCCAGAAGGCCGCGCTTTCCCTCTTCCCCGCCGCCGGTGGCGTGGACGTGATAAAACGCCCCCTGTTCGATGTTTTTCCGGATAAAAGCCGGCATCATCTCGTTCATATGCGCCGCGCCCAGCGAGCCCCAGAAGGAGACCACAAGCGGCTCCTGCCCGATGCCCAGGCGCTCCCGAGCCTGCCGGTAAGTCAGGGTTTCAAACCCTTCCCGCACCGGCGTTCCGGTCAGCACCACACGATCAGGCTTCTTATACAGGTTTTCCGTTCCGGCAAAAGCGATCAGCACCCGGTCCACCTTGTCGCTGACCATCTGGGTGGTGAGGCCGGGGACTGCGTTGGACTCATGAATCAGGGTCGGGATCCCCTTTTTCACCGCCTGGGTCAGCACAGGATAACAGACGTATCCCCCTGTGCCGATCACGGCGTCCGGCGCAAACTCCTCCAGGATTTTCCGGGATTGCCGCCGGGAGACGGCGAGGTTTTTCAGCGTAACGGCGTTGTGCCGAAGGCCGCTGAGACTGCGGCTCCGGGAAAAGCCCGTAATGGTGATGTTCCGGATCGGGTATCCCTGCATGGGGATGAGCTTGTTCTCCAGCTCCCGCCCGCTGCCCACAAACAGGATCTCGCAGTCCGGCAGTATCTTGCGCAGGGCGTCGGCAATGGCAATGGCCGGATTGATATGGCCGGCTGTTCCACCGCAGGTCAGTAAAAATTTCATTGCCTTACCCCGCCTTCTCAATTGGAATGTCTCTGGATATGGAAAGTACAATCCCCATCTCCACAAGCTGGATCCACAGGGCCGTACCGCCGTAGCTGAAAAACGGCATGGAGATACCGGTGCTGGGAAGCAGATTGGTCACAACGCCCACG
>ONVR01000284.1 GCA_900321335.1 uncultured Eubacteriales bacterium
ACATCGTTGTAACGAGCATCGGATTATGTACCCCAAAATCCAAACAAAACAGATGAAACGGGCGTGACCACTTCGCCACAGCGGTCACGCCCGTTTCATATCCTTTTTAGCCGATAAAGCCCCGCTTCCAAGCGACTTCCTTGCGGAGCGTGCTTTTTGCGCATAAAAAGCGGGGAAAGGCGCAGTGCCCTCCCCGCATAGATCCAAGGATCAAAGCTCAAAGAATTTTTTGTGAATGGCCTGGACGGCTCTGTCCGCGTCGTCCTTGTTGACGATGACGGAGATCTTGATCTCACTGGTGGAGATCATGCGGATGTTCACCTTGGCGTCATAGAGAGCCTCGAACATATCGGCGGCAATGCCGGGGGCGGACATCATGCCGGCGCCCACGATGGAGACCTTTGCTACGTCGCTGGCCACAGTACACTCCTTGAAGCCCAGAGACTCCTGACGGTCCAGCAGCGCCTGCTGCGCGGCCTCCAGGTCATCCTCGTGCACGGTAAAGCTGATGTTCTGGGTCTCGCCGATGCCCACGGACTGGAGAATGATATCCACGTTGATCTTGGCGGCTGACATGACTCTGAAAACTTTGAAGGCGATGCCCGGCTCATCCTTGAGGCCGATAAGAGCGATCCTCGCAATGCTGCTGTCTTTGGCTACGCCGCTGATCTTTCTGTCTTCCATTTTGTGTTTTACAACCTCCTTAACTTTTGTGCCGGGCTTTCTGACGAAGCTGGAGAGCACCTCCAGATCCACGCTGTAGCGCTTTGCCATCTCCACGGACCGGTTGTGCAGGACCTGGGCGCCCAGGGACGCCAGCTCCAGCATTTCATCGTAGGTGATCTCGTCGAGCTTCTGCGCGTTGGGAACCTTCCGCGGGTCACTGGTGTACACACCCTCCACGTCGGTGTAGATCTGGCACAGATCCGCGTGAAGAGCGGCGGCAATGGCTACGGCGGAGGTGTCGGAGCCGCCGCGGCCCAGGGTGGTCACGTCCCCGTAGCGGGTGATGCCCTGGAAACCGGCCACCAGTACGATGCGGCGCTTATCGAGCTCGTTTCGGATGCGGGTGGTATCAATGCGCTTGATCTTGGCGTTGCCGTGGTCGGAATTGGTCAGCATACCCGCCTGCCAACCGGTCAGGGATACCACGGGCAATCCCATTTTCTCCAGACACATGGCCATCAGAGAGATGGACATCTGCTCGCCGCAGGCAAGGAGCATATCCATTTCCCGCTTTGAGGGGTGGCTGTTGATCTCCGCTGCCTTTTCGATCAGATCGTCGGTGGTGTCACCCTGAGCGGACAGTACGACGACCACGTCGTCTCCCTCCACGTAGGAATCGGCGATGATGCCGGCCACACGCTTGATCCGCTCGGCGTCAGCAACGGAACTGCCGCCGAATTTTTTAACGATGAGTGCCATTTCGGTCTTCCTCCAGACTTATGGATATTACGGGGTACAGGCCGCCGTAAAGAAATCTCCTGTTTATTGTATGCAGTGCCGCACCCTGCGGACCGGCGTCACACCATGATCCGGAAAGCCGCCTGCACCTGCAGGGCTTCCGCCTTCTCCCGGAACGCCGCACCGCTGACCGGCTCCGTAGTAAAGACCAGCTCGTCGCCGACGCTGCCCACGACGGAGATGGTGCCGAAGGAGGCCGCCGCCTCGTCGGACTGGCATTTTGCCCGCACATACCACTGGCTGACCAGTTCGTCCGTGCTGCCCACGGTTTCGGCGTCGCCGTCCTCCCAGAACAGGAGCTTGCTCATGCCGATGTGCTTGGCCGCGTCGATCACGTCTGCGGCGACGGCACTGGCAGTGGGGAGCTTTCCCGCTCCGGGGCCATAGAACATGACCTCGCCTACGGCGTTGCCCTTGACCACGATGCCGTTCATCACATCGGACACGTTGGCCAGCAGCCGCTTCTTCGGAAGCAGGTGAGCCGCCACGTAGGGGATGATCTTGTCGTCCTTGCCCTTGACCGCCCGGCCCAGGAGCTTGATCTTATAGCCGATCTTGTCGGCAAAGGCCACGTCGTCCAGGGTCACCCGGGTGATGCCCTCGGCAGGGACGTACTGGGGATAGATGTGTTTGCCGAAGCAGAGGGTCGCCAGAATGCAGATCTTGCGGCAGGCGTCCAGCCCCTCGATATCCGCGGTGGGGTCCGCCTCGGCATAGCCCAGCTTCTGGGCCTGCCGGAGGGCGTCGTCGAACTCGACGTTGTTCTCAATCATCTGGGTCAGCACATAGTTGGTGGTGCCGTTGAGGATGCCGAACACCTCACTGATGTCGTTTCCGGCAAGGCACTGGGAGATGGGGCGTAAAATGGGGATGCCGCCGCCCACGCTGGCCTCAAACAGGTAGTTGACATTGTTCTTTTTCGCCAGCGTCAGCAGTTCATAGCCGTGGGTAGCGACCAGCTCCTTGTTGGAGGTGACAACGCTCTTGCCGGCGGAGAGGGCGCGCTTTGTAAAATCAAAGGCCACACCGGTACCGCCGATGGTCTCCACGACCACCTTTACGTCCGGATCGGACTCCACAACGCGAAAGTCCTTGACCATCTTGTCGGCATACACGCTCTCCGGGAAATCCCGGATGTCCACAATGTACTTGACGTTGAGCTCCACCGTAGAGCTGCGCTTGATTTTTTTGACGTTTTCTGTCAGAACGTCCGCCACACCGGAGCCAACGGTTCCAAAGCCCAGAATCGCAACGTCGATCATACGGATGCCTCCCTTGTGCCATTTCCATCGGCCGCGTTTCCGGGAGAGAAACCCTCCCCGGTCCGCGCCCGGAACAGATCACACTGAATAAAATCAGGTATAGCTTAGTATACTATTACAACAACGATGTTTTCAACTGTTTTTTTCTCCAAGTACGGGCATTTGGCGAAAAATTTTTTATTCAACCCTACAGTTTTGGACCGAACCGGGCAAAAGCGGGAACAGGGGCCCCCGGGAGCGTGGATATGACAGAGGCCGGAAAACAAAAACTGAAGACGGGACTGCTCTTGCTTCTGGGCGCTGCCGCCGTATGGCTGTTCCTGACCTACGTCCTCAAATGGGTGCTGCCCTTTGTGATCGCCCTGATTATCGCGGGGCTTCTCAATCCCGCCATCGGCGCCCTGGAGCGGCGTCTCCGGGTCCGGCGGGGCTTTGCCGCCTTCGTGTGCATTTTTGCCGCCCTGCTGCTTCTGGGAGCCGCGGTGGGGGCCGTCGTATGGCGTGTGATCTTCGAGATCCAGGAGCTGATCCGGCGGATGCCGGAGCTGCTGACCGGCTTTTCCCGCACCCTGGGCACATTGGGGGACAAGCTGATGGGCGTCCTGGAGAGGGCACCGGAGTCGGTGCAGCGGTTTCTGGCACAGCAGCTGGAGAGCGCCGCCCGGTCCGGCTCCCAGTGGGCGATGACGCTCACGGAGCGTCTGCTGGGATGGCTGTCCCGGACGGCCGGAGCGCTGCCGTCGGTCATGCTGGGGGTGGTCACCACAGTGCTGGCGACCTTTTTCACCGCCGTCAGCTATGAGCGGATCCGCGGTTTCTGCAAGCGGCAGATCCCCAGGAGCTTTCACGGTCACGTCTCCCGGCTCCGGGCGGCGGCGCTGGTGACCTTCGGCAAGTGGCTCAAGGCCCAGCTGCTTCTGATGCTGATTACCTTCTGCGAGCTGGCGGTCGCCTTCTGCGTTCTGCGGGTGCAGTACGCGGTGGTGCTCGCCCTGGTCATCGCCCTGCTGGACGCCCTGCCGGTCCTGGGAACGGGAATGATCCTGGTCCCCTGGGCGGCGGTAAAGCTGCTTGACGGCGCCTACGCCTTTGGAGCGGGACTTCTGGTGACCTACGCCGTGGTGGTCGTGGTGCATAACTGTGTGGAGCCCAAGCTGGTGAGCGCCCAGCTGGGGCTGGATCCGTTGGTGACGCTGGCCTCCATCTACGTGGGATTCCGGGCGGCAGGCGTTGCCGGCATGATCCTGTTTCCCGTGGGCGCGGTGGCGGTCAGACAGCTCCATCGGGCAGGCTATATCAGACTTTGGAGATAAAACATGACGAGAGGACAGAAGATAAAATGCGCCGTGACCGGCGCGGCGGCGGGTCTGGCAAACGGTTTTTTCGGCGCCGGAGGCGGGATGCTGCTTACGCCGCTTCTCCGCCGTTGGGTCGGACTGGAGCAGCGGGAGGCCCTGGCCACCTCACTTGCGGTGATCTTTCCCCTGTGCGTCGTCTCCGCAGCCGTGGACTATTGCAGAGGCGCGCTTGACCCGGCCGGTGCGCTGCCCTATCTTCTGGGGGGACTGGCAGGGGGCTTTCTGGGAGGCCGGATCTTCACAAAAATCCCCGTAAAGTGGCTTCACCGGCTCATGGGCGCGGTGATCCTTTACGGGGGGATCCGGAACCTGCTGTGAAATTCATTCTGCCGGCGGCAGCCGGCCTGCTGACGGGGATCCTGTCCGGCTGGGGCGTAGGCGGCGGCACGATCCTCATGGTCTGCCTGACGGCCTTTGCCGGCATGTCCCATACTGCTGCCAGAAGCGTCAATCTGCTGTATTTCCTGCCCACGTCCCTGACTGCCCTGTACTGGCACGGGAAAAACAGGCTCATCCGCTGGCGCTGCGCCCTGCCAGCAGCGGCGGCAGGCGTCGCGGCGGCGATCTGCGCGTCCCTGCTGGCCACGGGCCTGGACCGGGAACTGACTCGGCGGATCTTCGGCGGTTTTCTGGTCCTGGTGGGCCTGTCGGAATTTCGCAGGCAGTAGGGGCTCTCTTTTACAGACTGGCCAGATACCCCTCCAGGATCAGGGTGGCCGCCACGGCGTCCACGTTCTGCCGGTGCTTTTTCGTTTTGCGGCCGTTGTCGGACAAAATCCGGTGGGCGTCCACCGTGGTGCGCCGCTCATCCCAGAGGATCACTTCCAGACCCGTCATTTCCCGGAGAACCGCCGCCAGCGCGGCGCATTTCTCCGCCCGGGGTCCGAGGGTGCCGTCCATGTTTTTGGGGTAGCCCAGCACCAGCCGGTCAGCCTGCCGCTCCCGGGCAGCGGCGGCGATCTTCTCCGCAGCTCGTTCCGGGTTCCACTCGGCAATGACGAAAGCCTCCCCGGCCAGGGTGCCGGTGGGGTCGGAAACGGCGATTCCCGTCCTGGCGTCGCCGTAATCTATGGCCAGAATCCGCATGATATGCCTCCTGTGAGTGAATTCTGATGTCATTATACATAGAAACGGCGCCGGGGACAACAAAAAGCGGAATTTTTGCGGAAAAAACATGGGTAAAGGTGTTGACGCGCCTTTTGATCTGTGCTAAAATACCTTTACCTGTCGACGGATGGGCTTTGTTTTTGTGTCCAAAAACGAAAACGGGCCCGATCCTCAATCTAAAGCAGGGAGGCAATAATTGGAGGTGCCGTAATGAGAGTTAAGGTCGTTCTCAAATGCAGCGAGTGCAATCAGAGAAACTACAACACCATGAAGAACAAGAAGAACACACCCGAGCGTCTTGAACTGAAAAAGTACTGTCGTTTCTGCCGTAAACACACCATTCACAACGAGACGAAGTAAGGCAGCGGACTGCGAAAGGAAGAGCTTACATGGCAGAAGAAAAAGTAACCAAAGCCGAGGCAGCCGCAAAGCCTGCCAAGAAAAAGCAGCGCAAGCCCAACCGGATCGCCAAGTGGTTCCGTGAACTCAAAAGCGAGCTGAAAAAGGTCGTCTGGCCCAGCAGAAAGCAGATCATCAACAACACCATCGTTGTTCTGGTTCTGGTCGTGGTTGCGGCTGTCGTCGTCTGGGCGTTTGACCAGCTGGCGGCGCAGGGCATTCACGCGCTGATCTCAATCGGAGGCTAAGCAATGGCTGAAAGCGCAAAGTGGTACGTGCTCCACACGTACTCCGGCTACGAAAACGCCGTTGCAACCACCATTGAAAAGGCGGTTGACAACCGCAGAATGAACGATCTCATTTTTGAGGTCAAGATCCCCATGGAAACAGTCACCGAGACCAATGAGCTGGGTGTGACCAAGGTGGTGGAGCGCAAGGTCTTTCCGGGCTACGTGCTCATCAAGATGATCCTCACGGACGAGAGCTGGCACCTGGTCAGAAACACCAGAGGCGTTACGGGCTTCGTGGGCTCGGCAAGCAAGCCGATCCCCCTGACGAAGGAGGAGATCGACCAGCTTGGCATCGACCGCCAGGTGATTGAGGTCAACTTCAAGCCCGGCGACACGGTCAAGGTCACCGACGGCGCCTTTGAGGGCTTCACCGGCGTGATCGACGAGGTGGACGTGGACAAGCAGCGGCTGACGGTCATCGTGACCATGTTTGGCCGCGAGACCCCCATCAATCTTGAATTTGATGAGGCGGAGGTCGTAAAAGACTAAACAAAGCCAATAACGCGAAAGCGTTGCTGTCAGCCCCGCGCTGACAAGTGGGAGGAGGGGAGACCCTCCGCCAAGACGCCGCGGAAGCGATCTGCGGCATCACCACATCTTTATTAGGAGGTGCACGTAACGTGGCACAGAAAGTAACTGGTATTATCAAACTTCAGATTCCCGCCGGCAAGGCGACGCCGGCACCCCCCGTAGGCCCCGCACTGGGCCAGCACGGCGTAAACATCGGCGCGTTCACCAAGGAGTTCAACGAGCGCACCAAGAATGACATGGGCATGACCATTCCCGTCGTCATCACCGTTTACGCGGACCGCAGCTTTACTTTTATCACCAAGACTCCTCCCGCGCCCGTCCTGCTGAAGAAAGCCTGCAACATCGAAAAGGGTTCCGGCGTTCCCCAGCGTGACAAGGTCGCCCGGATCAAGAGATCCGAGGTTCGCAAGATTGCCGAGCAGAAGATGCCGGATCTCAACGCCGGCAGCGTAGAGGCCGCCGAGAGCATGATCGCCGGCACCGCCCGCAGCATGGGTATCGTCGTAGAGGAGGACTAAGCAGATGTTCAGAGGAAAGAATTATAAAGAGAGCGCAAAGCTCGTTGACCGCAGCGTTCAGTACGATCCCGCTGAGGCCTTCGGCATCGTCATCAACGCCTCCAAGGCCAAGTTCGACGAGACCGTGGAGCTTCACGTCAAGCTGGGCGTCGACTCCCGCCACGCTGACCAGCAGGTCAGAGGCGCCATCGTCCTTCCCAACGGCACCGGCAAGACCCGCAAGGTCCTGGTGTTCTGCAAGGAGGAGCGTCAGCAGGAGGCTCTGGCCGCCGGCGCCGATTACGTAGGCGCGCAGGATATGGTCGACCGGATCACCAAGGAGAACTTCTTTGATTACGACGTGGTCGTGGCCACCCCCGATATGATGGGCATGGTGGGCCGTCTGGGTAAGATCCTCGGCCCCAAGGGCCTGATGCCTACCCCCAAGGCCGGCACTGTGACCCCCAACCTGACCCAGGCCATCAACGAGATCAAGGCCGGTAAAATCGAGTACCGTCTTGACAAGACCAACATCATTCACTGCCCCATCGGCAAGGTTTCCTTCGGCGTGGATAAGCTCATGGAGAACTACACCGCGCTGATCACCGCCATCATCAAGGCTAAGCCTGCCGCCGCCAAGGGCCAGTACATCAGAAGCTGCGTGACGGCCTCCACCATGGGCCCCGGCGTTAAGATCAACGCGCAGAAGCAGCTGTAAGAGGCAAAGAAACGAACAAAACCGCCGTGATTTCACGGCGGTTTTTGCTGTATTTGGGCTTATTGCGGCCCTGCCGCCTCAGTCTCCAATGCCCGGTAGTCGATCTTGCCACGGGGCGTCCGGGGCAGGTCGTCCCGGTAGTGCACAGCTTCCGGCACCATGTAGTCCGGCAGCTCCTTCCGGCACAGGGCGAGGATCTGCTCTGTGATCTGCTCCCGCTCTCCGGCCTCGGGCTTGCACACCACGTAGACCACGGGGATGTTGATCCGCGCCGCGTCCGGCATGCCGATAGCGCAGCACACAGCCACGGCCCCGTGTTCGGAGACGGTCTTTTCGATCCGGT
>ONVR01000282.1 GCA_900321335.1 uncultured Eubacteriales bacterium
ACCAAGATCTGCGGCGGTCTGCCCACCTTCGAGAACGACGACGTGATCATCCCCGCCCTGATGAAGAACCGCGGCTTCACCCTGGCCGACGCGAGAAACTACACCCCCATCGGCTGTGTGGAGCCCGGAGGCTGCGGCAACGACTGGCCCGCCTGCGGCGGCACCGGGACGGCATGCTACTTCAACCTGGCAAACGTGGTGTGGCACGCCATCAACAACGGCGTAGCGCCCAACGTGGGTACTTTCGGCGCCCAGCAGGGCGTCACGCCCAACTACGACGACATCAAATTCGGCCCCCAGACCGGCCTGTCCACCGGTTACCTGTGGGATTATGAGAGTTTTGACCAGCTCATGCAGGCCTACCTGGAGCAGATGCGCTATTTCCTGCGCTGGCAGATCGTTGTGCACAACAACGCCGAGTACACCACCCGCCGTCTGCTGCCTCTTCCCGTGGTGTCCTGCTCTATGGGCGGCTGCATGGAGTCCGGCAAGGACGTTATGTACGGCGGCTCCACCTACAGCTCTTCCGGGCTTCCCGGCATCAGCCTGGCCAACGCCGTGGACTCCCTGTACATCATCAAGCACCTGGTGTTCGATACCAGGAAGGTCAGCCCTCACGAGCTTATGGACGCGCTGAAGAATAACTGGCACGGCCACGAAGAGCTCCAGCGCTACATCAAAAACGAGTGCAAGCACTACGGCAATGGCGAGCCCGAAGTGGATCAGATCGCCTCCGTCATCACCGACGCCTTTGCCGAAACGGTCAACGCCGTCAACACGCCCAGAGGTCAAAAATGGGCGGCGGCCATGTTCCCGGTAACGGCCAACGTGAAATTCGGCATGATGACCGCCGCTACCCCTGACGGCCGCAGCGCCGGAACGCCTCTGGCCGACGGCATCAGCCCCGTTCAGCAGATGGACAAAAACGGTCCCACGGCCATCGCCGTCTCCTGCGCCAGCTGGGATCAGACAAAATACCCCTGCGGCACCTTGATGAACATGAAGTTCAGCCCCTCCTGCATTCAGGGGGAGGAAGGCATCGTCAAGCTCAGCCAGCTGATCCAGACCTACTTCGAGATGGGCGGCATGGAGATCCAGATCAACGTCATCTCCGCCGATACCCTCCGGGCGGCCCAGAAAAACCCCGAGAGCTACAAGAACCTGGTGGTTCGCGTAGCCGGCTTCTCCGCCTACTTCGTCGAGCTCCACGTGACCGGTCAGGACGATCTGATCAGCCGCACAGAGCTGAGCATGTAAACACGTATCCTCTGAAGCGTCCCCGGATCGTCTATACCGGTCCGGGGACGCTTTTATTCCCTGCTGTGAAAAATTTTTTATGCTTTAACACTTGACAGACGGCTTTTCCTGTGCTAATTTGATAAAAACTGAATCGTTTCCGTGCCGGTTTGTCTAAAGGCAATGCCCATGACGCTCCGGCCTGAGCGCAGATGCGCTCACGGGGTTAGCGGGGAAACGCGCTGGCCTTCACATTTGAGAAGGGAACAAAACACGACTCCTATTATTGTGCGCAGATAATAGGCTTATTCTGTTTTGATCTTTCTCAAAACAGATTTTTTTATTGCACAAAACAGGAGGATAAAAAATGAAAAAGATGATTGCACTTATCCTTGCAGTGGCGCTGTGCTTTGCTCTGGCCGCCTGCGGCGGTACGAAGGACTCCGCCGGGAAGACGGAGGATTCCACGCCCGCCACCGCTGAGACCGCAGCAACCGAAGAGACGACAGCTCCCGCGGACACGGAGGCTCCTGCCGGCACCGAAACCGCTGAGACGACCGAGCCCGACGCCCCTGCAGAGACCGGCGACGGGGATGCCGCGCTTGAGGCCGCGACCGTACACCTGTACATTGCCGCAAGCCTGGAAAACGCCTTTATCGACATCATCGAGATGTACAAGGCCGTTGAGCCCAACGTGACTGTCGAGTACAACGCCGATTCCTCCGGCACCCTGCTCACTCAGATTGAGGAAGCGGGCGGCGCCGGCTGTGATATCTTCTTCTCCGCCGCCGTCAAGCAGGTCAAGACCCTGGACGAGACCGACCATCTGATGATGGAGGGCAGCCGGGTGGATCTTCTGAAAAATCAGTTGGTTGTCATCTCCGGCAAGGGCAGCGGCACCGCCGTGACCGGCCTTGCCAACATCGGCGACGCCGCGAGCATCGCCCTGGCCGACGGCAGCGTGCCCGTGGGCAAGTACACCCGCCAGGCTCTCGTGAACGCCGGTCTTCTGGAGAGCGTTGACGACGTGTCCGCCATCACCACCGAGGAGGTCTCCGCCGCTCTGGGCGGCGTGGAGATCAACGAGTGCGGCAACGTGTCCAAGGTCAAGGAGGCCGTGAAAGAGGGCTCCAACGAGGTGGGCACCGTTTACTACTCCGACGCTTACTCCGTCCGGGATGACGTTGATATCATCGAGATGGTCTCCACCGATCTGACCGGTGAGATTCTCTACCCCGTCTGCCGGGTCATCAACCCCGAGGCAGACGATCCGGAAACAGCTGCAGCCGACGACTTTATGGCATTCCTCCAGACACCCGAGGTGCTTGCGGTCTATGAGAATTACATGTTTATTGTAAACGAGGGCTGATTTTCCTATTTCCTTTCGGGAGGGCCGCCTATTATCCGGGGCGGCCCTCTCCCCCTGTCCGGGGCAAAAATGCTTCCGGCTTCTTTTCATCTCTCTTACGGTGTAGTATAATGGCATTACTTTGACGAAAGAAAGAGAACACGTCTATGGATGCAATCTGGCAGATATTCAAACAACTGGACTGGCGCCCCCTGTGGATCTCCCTGAAAACCGGCGCTGTTGCCACGGTGATTTGCTTCTTTCTGGGCATCTGGGCCGCCCGTGGCGTTATGCGGGCCAAGCCGAAAACCCGGGCGCTGGTTGACGGGCTCCTCACCCTGCCCATGGTCCTGCCCCCTACCGTGGCGGGCTTTTTCCTGCTGCTGCTCTTTTCCCTGCGCAGGCCGCTGGGCAGCTGGCTGTACGGCACCTTCAACATCAAGCTGGTGCAGACCTGGCTGGGCTGTATCGTGGCAGCCTCGGTGATCTCCTTTCCCCTGATGTACCGAAACGCCCGGGCCGCCTTCGAGCAGGTCAACGTGGATCTGATCAACGCCGGCCGCACCCTGGGCATGAGCGAGGGGCGGATTTTCTGGAAGATCACCGTTCCGGCCGCCGCGCCGGGCATCGCCTCGGGCACCGTTCTCACCTTTGCCAGGGCCCTGGGGGAATACGGCGCCACGGCCATGCTGGCGGGCAATATCGCCGGCAAGACGGGAACCATCTCCCAAAAGATCGCCATGGTCATGCAGAACAGCGACTATACCACCGCCGGGATCTGGGTTGTCATTATCATCGTCATCGCTCTGGTGATCCTGTTTCTGATGAATCTGATCGCCCG
>ONVR01000277.1 GCA_900321335.1 uncultured Eubacteriales bacterium
GCGCCGCCCAGGCGCTGGCAGACGGCTGGAGCGAGTATTACAACGGACTGGACCGGGCTGACCGGGACTTTGCCGAGGCCCGGCAGCAGCTGGAAGGGGCGCAGCAGGAGATCGAGCAGGGAGAGCAGACCCTTCAGGACGCCGCTCTGGAGATCGCCGACGGCGAAAACGAGCTGGCGGAAAACCGCCGGACTGTGCAGGACGCCCAGGCGGAGCTGGACGACGCCCGGGACCGGCTGGCGGAGGTGGAGCCCGGCACCTGGTACGTGCTTGACCGCAACAGCAACACGGGCTTTGTCAGCTACCGGCAGGACTCCGAGCGAATGGGGGCCATCGGCAACGTGTTCCCCGTGCTGTTTTTCGCCGTGGCCTGTCTGGTGTGTCTGACCTGCATGACCCGGATGGTGGATGAAAAGCGGGTAGAGCTGGGCACCTACAAGGCTCTCGGCTTCGGCGGCATGAAAACCGCCGTCAAGCTGGTGGGCTACAGCGCCCTGGCCGCCGTCATCGGCATCGCGGCCGGCATCGCCCTGGGCATGAATCTGCTGCCCCGGTTTATCTTCCACGCCTACACCGTTCTCTACGATATTCCCGTTTTATATACCCCTCTGCACGGGGGCATCGCCGCGGCTTCCGCGGCGGCCGGCCTGCTGTGCTCCGTGGGCGCGACGCTGGTTTCCACCCTGAGCACCCTGCGGGAGACCCCGGCCTCTCTGCTGCGGCCCAAAGCCCCGGCGCCGGGCAAGCGGGTCATTCTGGAGCGCATTACGCCCCTGTGGCGGCGCATGTCCTTTTTCGGAAAGGTGTCCGCCCGCAATCTGCTGCGGTATCAGAAGCGGTTCTGGATGACGCTGGTGGGCATCGCCGGCTGCACGGCTCTGATCGTGACGGGCTTCGGTCTGCGGGACTCCATCCGCAACATCACGGCCCTGCAGTTTGAGCAGATCCAGAAATACGACCTGCAGGCCTATTTTCTGGACGAGGCCACCCCGGAGGACGTTTCCGCCGTGGCCGACGCCCTGGCAAACGACGGCAGCGTGGCCCGCTACGCGCTGGTGCGCCAGACCGGCGTGGACCTGGAATCCCCGGCGGGCGTTCAGAGCGGCTATTGCTTCGTCCCCATGGAACCGGCGCAGTTTGACGATTTTATCACCTTCCGCCACCGGACAGACGGCACTCCCGTCACCCTGCCGGAGCGCGGCGCCGTGATCACGGAAAAACTCGCAGAGCTGCTCCGGCTCCACGTGGGCGACACCCTGACCGTGGTGCTCGACGGCATCCGGTACCAGGTCGATATCACCGATATTACGGAAAACTACACGTATCACTACGTTTATATGACCCCGGCGTATTACCGGGAGGTCTTTGGGGAAGAGGCAGCGCCCAACCAGGCGCTGATCACCGATACAGATCCGGGGGAGGCCACGGCAAACGCCGTGTCCGAAAGGCTGCTCGGACTCCGGGCCGTCAACTACACCACCTACTTTCAGAGCGTTGCCGACTACTTCAGCAAAGCCCTCAGAAGCGTGGACGCGGTGGTGGTCATCATCATCGTGGCGGCCGCCGCCCTGGCCTTCGTGGTGCTCTACAACCTGACGAGCATCAACATCACGGAGCGCGTCAAGGAGCTTGCCACCCTGAAGGTCCTGGGCTTCCGGGACCGGGAGGTGACAGAGTACATCGTCCGGGAAAACACGGTGCTCACGCTGCTGAGCATCGCCGTTGGTCTGGTGGGGGGCCGGTTCCTCCACGGCTGGCTCGTCCGGACGGTGGAGGTGGACATCTGCATGTTCAGCCGGAGCGCAAAGCCCGTCAGCTACGTCCTGGCGGCGGTGCTGACGGTGCTGTTTGCCGCGCTTGTCAACGGCATCGGCCACCGGACCATGAAGTCCATCAGCATGGTGGAATCCCTGAAATCCAACGAATAATCCGCCCGGCGGCGAAAACGACAGGAGAGAAGTACTATGGAAAAAAACTTACGGCGTCTGCCCCTGGAGGGCCTTTACAACGCCCGGGAGCTGGGCGGCTTTCCCACAGTGGACGGGAAGGTCACGGCCTACGGCAAATTCGTCCGCTGTGAGCTGCCCAGAAAGCTGACAGGCGGCGATCTGGCGTACCTGAAGGCCTATGGCGTGACCCGCAGCGTGGATCTGCGGGGCGACATGGAGGTGGAGCGCATCCCCAGCATGCTCCGGGACGTGGACTGGGCCGTCTATTCCCACGTGCCCATGTTCACCCGGCAGGCCGCCTTCGCCTCCCAGGCGGAGGGTGGAGCGCCCAAACCGGACAAATACGCCCAGCACCCCGCCACCGCCTTTATCGAATGGGGGCAACTGTACGTGAACATGCTGGAGGAGTACAAGGACTGGACATGCCGGGTGCTGGACATCGCCGCCGGTGAGCAGGGCGTGATGCTCTATCACTGCACCACGGGCAAGGACCGGACCGGCATGCTCACGGCGCTGCTGCTTTCCATCGCCGGGGTCTCCCAGGACGACATCATTGCCGACTACTGCGTTTCCCAGGTCTATATGCGCCCCGTGTATCTGGAGCTGATGGAGCTGATGCCGCCCCTGTACGACGAGGAGGGCAAGCCCCTGCGCCCCACCATTGACAGTCCCTTTTTCCAGACGGCCCCGGAGAACATGCGCACCCTGCTGGACCATCTGAACGAAACCTACGGGAGCGTGGAGGGATATATCCGCCGCTGCGGCGTGTCCGGGGATACCGTTGCGCGGATCCGGGCCAAGCTGACCGAATGAGCGCATAGACAAATCCCGCCGGCTGTGGTATAATGATAAAATATTCCATACCGTGCCGGTCTGTGATGCAGCTGTGATGCACGGCGGGCATATCCTATCTTTGAATCGCCAGTCCGCGGCCCGGCCCGGACTAAAGGAAGGTACCCATGGGTAAACTGATTGTATTTGAAGGAATCGACGGCAGCGGCAAGTCCACCCAGTTCCGGCTGCTGTGCCAGCGGCTGCGGCAGGAGGGGACGGATTTTCAGAACCTGACCTTTCCCCAGTATGACGAGCCCTCCAGCACCCTGATCCGGATGTACCTGTCCGGCCGGTTCGGGGAGGATCCGGGCCGGGTCAACCCCTACGCGGCCTCCTCCTTCTTCGCCGCGGACCGGTATGCCTCCTACGTCAGCAAGTGGGGCGCCTATTACCGGGACGGCGGGGTGATCGTCACCGACCGCTACACCACCAGCAACGCCATCCATCAGGCCTGCAAGCTCACGGGAGAGGACCGGCGGGAATACTTCCGCTGGCTGTACGACTACGAGTTTGCACGGATGGGTCTGCCGGCGCCGGATCTGGTGATCTATCTGCACACGCCTCTGGAGGTGTGCATCCGCCGGATGCGCCTGCGGGAGCAGCAGACCCACACCAGCGCCGACATTCACGAGAAAAACAACGACTATCTGCGCACCTGTTACGCCTGCGGACTGGAGGCGGCCGCCTTCTACGGCTGGCAGGTCGCAGAGAGCATGGACGGGGACCGGGAGCGGCCTGTGGAGCAGGTCGCCGCCCAGATCTATGCGATGGTCCGGGCAGCCCTGAACGGGGCATAAAAATATCTCTCCGGTGACCCGGAGAGATAAAGGCTGTCTCAGCAGCCGCAGCCGCAGTTGTTGTCGCTGCCGCAGCCGCAGCCACAGCCCCCGCCGCCCCATGCGATGACGAGGATCAGCAGGATTACGATCCACCAGCAAGAGTTTCCGCAAAAATTATTACCGCACATACATGACTCCCATCCGCCGCCGCGCCAAGCGGCTCCATAAATTATTTTGATTTGTCCCGAGGGATCCGGCGCACTATGTTCCCGGGAGCATTGCTCCCCTGGGCGGTTCCCGGTGGGATCGCCCGATACACAATATTCTATGCAGGGCGGATGGATTTGGTTACCGATCATAAACGAGGTGATACCATGCAGGAT
The DNA here is from genome assembly GCA_900321335.1 of uncultured Eubacteriales bacterium. Classification (GTDB taxonomy): domain Bacteria; phylum Bacillota; class Clostridia; order Oscillospirales; family Oscillospiraceae; genus RUG678. Next base: position 3,946 of record ONVR01000277.1, read on the forward strand.
CAGAACAGCAAAGACAATCTGTTTGAAGAGATCGTGGGGGACGAGTACTCCTATCTTCTCAACGAAATCAAGAACGCTCCCGGCGAGGCCGCTCCGGAGGACAGCACCCCGGAAGAGGCTGCCCCGGAAACCGGCAAAGCGCCTGCCGATGCGCCGGAGGCGGAAGCTCCCCTCTCGGAAGAGGATCCGGAAAAGACTGCGGACCGGGAATTTGAGGATATCCTCAATGACGTTGCCGTGCAGGAGGACGAATCTTCCGATGACCCGTCTGAGGCGCCGGTGCCGGAGGAGGAAGACGCCGCCGACGCGGAGTTGACCGACATGGACGCGGAGGACGAGGCCCGGCCGGAGCCGGCAAAGCGTCCGAAGACGCGCCGCGGGCGCCGGGTTTACGACGCCTATGACCAGCGGGCCTATCAGAAGGGGCAGTTCCCCATCCACCGGAGAAACGGCAGAAAATTCGGCTGTCTGCCCGGCATTCTGTACATGCTTATGATCATTGCCATCGGCATCATTCTCGGCGCCGTGGCCTGGATGGCCGCCTCCGATGTGATGGCCTTCGGCAAAGACGACGAGCAGGTACAGGTCACCATCCCCGAAAGCGCCCTCTACGAGGTCCAGGAGGAGGTCACCGACGACGACGGCAACACCTCTCTGGAGACGGTGAAGCGGGCCGACATCGATCAGGTGACCCAGATCCTCAAGGACAACGAGCTGATCAAGTACGAAAAGCTCTTCAAGCTCTTCTGCAAGATCTCCCACGCGGACAGGAAGATCAGCGCCGGCTCCTTCGTGGTCAACCGGAACTATGACTACCACGCCCTCATCGGCGGTCTGCGTCAGGGCTCCGGCATCCGGGTAGAGCAGGAGGTCACCATCCCCGAGGGCTACACCATGACCCAGATCTTCACCCTGCTGGAACAGGAAGGCGTGTGCTCCGCGGCAGAGCTGGCCGACGCCGCCGCCAATTACGACTTCGACTTCGATTTCCTGGACGACGGCACTCTGGGCCAGGCCAAGCGGCTGGAAGGGTTCCTGTTCCCGGATACCTATAACTTCTATATCGGCGACAATCCCGAGGACGTAATAGACCGCTTCCTGTCCAACTTCAACGTCAAGTACACGGCGGAATACCGGCAGGCGGTCGCCGACAGCGGCTACTCCCTCCGGGAGATCCTGACCATCGCCTCCATGATCGAAAAGGAGGCCGGCGGCGACTCCGAGCGGGCCACCATTGCCTCCGTCATCTACAACCGTCTGGCCAGCGAAGGGGACTACGCCTACCTGCAGTACCTGCAGATCGACGCCACCATCTACTACGCCATCGCCGAGACGGGAGAGGCCTTCTCCACGGACGTGGACAGCGTTTACAACACCTATCAGTATCCCGGCCTGCCCCCCACGCCCATCGCCAACCCGGGCATGGCCTCCATCCGGGCGGCCCTGTATCCCGAGGATACGGACTACCGGTACTACGCGTTGGGCCACGACAATCTCCACGAATTCTTCCACTACTACGACGACTTTGAGGCCTTCATCAACAGTGAGGACTTCGCCGGATGAGAAAGCTGGAGGTCCTGTCCCCCGCCGGGGACCGGGAACGGCTGATGCTGGCGCTGACCTACGGGGCAGACGCCGTGTACCTGGCCTCGGAGCGCTTCGGCATGCGGGCCGCGGCGGGAAACTTCCCCGCCGGCGGACCTCTGGAGGAGGCCATCGCCCTGTGCCATGCCCGGGGCGTCCGGGTGCACGTGACCTGCAACACCATTTTGCGCAACGAGGACGCCGCCGCCCTGCCCCCCTTTCTGGAGGAGCTGGAGGCGGCCGGGGCCGACGCGGTGATCGCCGCCGACCCGGGGGTGATCGCCATGGTAAAGCGCTACGCCCCCCACACAGCCCTGCACGTGAGCACCCAGGCCGGGGTGGCCAGCTACGCCGCCGCCAACGCGTTTTACGATATGGGCGCCGCCCGTGTCATTCTGGCCCGGGAGCTGACCCTGGAGGAGATCGCCGGGATCCGGGCAAAGGTCCCGGCGGCGCTGGAGCTGGAGGTTTTCGTCCACGGGGCCATGTGCATGTCCTTTTCCGGCCGGTGCCTGCTGTCCAACTACCTGACGGGACGGGACGCCAACCGGGGCGCCTGCGCTCAGCCCTGCCGCTGGAAATACCACGTGGTGGAGGAAAAGCGGCCCGGGGAATATATGGAGCTGCAGCAGGACCGGGAGGGCACCTACATCTTCAACTCCCGGGATCTGTGCATGATCGACCACCTGCCGGCGCTGATGGCGGCCGGGGTGGACAGCATCAAGATCGAGGGCCGGATGAAATCGGCTTACTACGCCGGGGTGGTCACCAACGCCTACCGCCACGCCGCTGACGCGGCCATGGCGGGGCAGCCTCTGGACCCGGTCTGGCGCGACGAGGTGAACAAGGTCAGCCACCGGGAATACTCCACGGGCTTTTTCTTCGACAAAAACGGCCCGGGAGAGTACCATGGCAGCGCCATGTAC
>ONVR01000345.1 GCA_900321335.1 uncultured Eubacteriales bacterium
CCCATCTCCGCGGCAAAATCGTACTTGACGCAGCCGGTGCCGCGCCGTTCAATGGGTCTGTCAAAATCGAAAGTCATAGGTTGTCCTCCGCTGTTGTTGTGTCTGTTTCCGGATGGGGCAGGCGGGAGCCTGTCCCCTATAAGCATAGCACAGGGACGGGGAAAATGCACAACAATCTTTTCCCGGCGGGAAAGCGGTTGACAGACCGCACCGTTGGCATTAAACTAGGATACAGGTAGGAAATAGACACATTTGGTTAACATAAAACAGGAGGCGGCCATGGACCCGGTTTTGGACAAGCTGGAACAACTCAAGAAGATCCTCAGGGAGCTGGGCAGCGTTGCCGTGGCTTTTTCCGGGGGCGTGGACTCCACGTTCCTGCTGGCCGTGGCCCATCAGGTCCTGGGGCAGAGGGCCGGGGCGGTGACCGCCGCCTCTCCCCTGATCCCGGAACAGGAACTGGAAGAGGCGGCGGCGTTCTGCCGGGACCGGGGGATCGTGCAGATCCTGTGCCCGGTGGACGCCCTGGCCGTGGAGAAGATACGCAGCAACCCGCCGGACCGGTGCTACTGGTGCAAACAGGCGGTTTTTACCGCCCTGGGGCAGGCGGCTGCCGGACACGGGTTCGCCGTCCTGGCGGAGGGCTCCAACACCGACGATACGGGAGATTACCGCCCCGGTATGCGGGCCGTCCGGGAGCTGGGAGTCCGCAGTCCTCTGCTGGAGGCGGGGCTGTCCAAGGCGGACATTCGCGCCCTTTCCCGGCAAATGGGCCTTCCCACCTGGGACAAGCCCTCCTATGCGTGCCTTGCCTCCCGGATCCCCTACGGAGAGCCTCTCACCCGGGAAAAGCTCTCTCTGGTGGAGCGGGCGGAGGCCTACCTTCATGGGCTGGGCTTTGTCCAGGTCCGGGTCCGGGTACACGGAGATCTGGGGCGCATCGAGGTGGACCCGGCGGCGTTTGCGGATGTCCTGGCCCGCCGGCGGGAGATCCACGAGACCCTCCGGGGCATGGGCTTCGGATACGTCTGTCTGGACCTTCTGGGCTACCGGACGGGCAGCATGAATGAGACGTTGAAGCAGGAGGAGAGCGTATGACGGGACCTTTTTCCCGGACGGAGCTGCTGCTGGGCCGTGAGGCCATGGAGCGGCTGCAGAAAAGCCGCGTGGCGGTGTTCGGACTGGGGGGCGTAGGGGGCTATGCGGTGGAGGCGCTGGCCAGAAGCGGCGTGGGCGCCCTGGACCTTGTGGACGACGACAAGGTGGCCCTGTCCAACCTCAACCGGCAGATCCTCGCCACCCGGGACACCCTGGGACAGGAGAAGACGGAGGCGGCCCGGGCCCGGGTCGCCCGGATCAACCCGGACTGCCGGGTGACGGTACACAGGACTTTTTTCCTGCCGGAGAGCGCCGACGCCTTTGATTTTACCCAATACGACTACGTGGTGGACGCCATCGACACCGTGTCGGGAAAGCTGGCCCTGATCGAGAAGGCCAAGGCGGCGGGCACGCCCATCATCTGCGCCATGGGAGCGGGGAACAAGCTGGACCCCACGGCCTTCCGGGTGGCGGATCTCTACGAGACCTCCGTGTGTCCCCTGGCCCGGATCCTGCGCAAGGAATGCCGGCGGCGGGGCATCCGGGACGTGAAGGTGGTCTACTCCCTGGAAGAGCCCATCGCGCCCCTCGCCGCACCGGAGGAAGGGGAGGAGACGCCGCCGGATACAAGGCCCGGGGTGTCCCGGAAGGTGCCCCCCGGCTCCGTGGCCTTCGTGCCCCCGGTGGTGGGCATGATCCTGGCGGGGGAAGTGGTCAAGGATCTGGCAAAGGGAAAATAACAGACAGGCGCGGACCGGAGCGTATTGCCGGGCCGCGCCTGGTTTTGCGTCCCGGGGGCCGCGGCCCGGACCATTTCCCCCGGCAGGCGGCGCTTTTCTTTTTAAGATGTGTAATCTCCTTGACAGATGACGAATTTTAGAGTAATTTATAGAAAGCAAAATATGCGTATCCCGCCCCTTTTGCAGGGAACATGGAATCGGGTGCAAAGCCCGGCGAGTCGGTCACTGTGAAGCCGCAGAGAAACCTTTTGCGGATAAGTCAGATACATGGGGATATTTGATCGCGTTTCTGCCAGAACCAGTGAACGTCGGCGTGACCCCGGTGGCGAATGCGTCCTGCCGGGGCGTTTTTTGCGTATGGGACCGGGCTGTGGCGGAGGCGACTATACATTTTCAGGAGGTCACAAACGTGAAAAAAGCCATCCTTGCCGTGAGCTTCGGCACCAGTCACAACGACACCAGAGAAAAGACCATTGACAGGATCGAAAACGCCCTTGCCGCCGCCTTCCCCGACAGACAGCTCTACCGGGCCTGGACCAGCGGCATGATCATCCGGAAGGTGAAAGCCCGGGACGGCGTCGACCTTATGACCGTGAAAGAGGCGGCGGAGCGGATGCTCGCCGACGGGGTGGAGGACGTGATCGTCCAGCCGACCCATATCTTGAACGGCGTGGAAAACGACATCATGACCGACACCCTCCGGCAGTATAGGGACAGGTTCCGTGCGGTGCGGATCGCCGCGCCTCTGCTGACCGCAGACGAGGACGTGGCAGCCGTTGTGGATATTCTCAGCGACAAGTACGGCCCTCTTGAGCCGGACACGGCCCTGGTCTTCATGGGCCAC
>ONVR01000276.1 GCA_900321335.1 uncultured Eubacteriales bacterium
AACATCTTTGAAGAGATCGTCAACTACGCGATCTTGCTTGCAGAATTCGCCGGCGTTGCCGTTCTGGTTTTTACGCTGATCAAATCCTTTATCGGCTGGATCCGAAAAAAGGATGACATTCGTCTGGACCTTGCCCAGGGCATCGCCCTTGCCCTGGAATTCAAGCTGGGCGGCGAGGTACTGCGTACCGTGATCGTCCGGGAATGGAAAGAACTCATCATCCTCGGGGCTATCATCGTTCTCCGGGGCGCTCTGACCTTCCTGATCCACTGGGAGATCAAAAACGAGGAAAACAAGCGCTGAAGCATATCGGCACCAAAAGCAAACGCACAGGATTCCACGGAATCCTGTGCGTTTTTTTACGATGGGTTTCACATCTTGTCATCATAGAGTCTTGGATAGGCTTTCCTGTCCCGGATACGCAATACGACAGCCAGCACGATGGCCAACGCCAGCACACCCATGACCACGCTCCACGCGGCAGCGGACCCGCTGTTGTCGTAGAGTCTGCCAACCGTCAAATCGCAGGTGCCGGAGATAATCGTCCCGGCGACGGCTGAGACGCCGTTGATGCGCCCCCGGTGGCTGGCGGGGATCCGGCTGGACAAGTATGGGCCGTCGGCAATGGTGCTGAAGATCTCGCCCCAGGTGAACAGGAGCATGGCCCCGTAGTAGACGGGGATTCTGCCTAAGAGAGTGAGAAACAGCAGATACCCTGCTGCCACCAGGATCTCGCCGGTGATGATCTTTCCGGTCTCCCGCATACGGGCAAACAGCCGGGTGATAAAAGGAGTAAAGACCACCACGACGATACAGTTCAGACTGGAGACCGTGCCGAAGATCACGGCGCCGTTTTCCCCGTGTACCCGTCCCATGTCCAGAGGCATCAGATAGTTATACTGTCTGTAGGCCGCAAAATACAGGGCCATGATGATCATATACAGCACAATGATCCGGTTATCCCGGATAATCTGCCAGATGCTCTCCCCGCCCCGGCTCTTCTGGTAGACCGAGGCGCTGCCCTCGTCCGGCTCCGGCGTGATGTCACGCACGAAGAAGTAAATCAGCGCCGTGGAACAGCCGATGGCAACGCCGCTGATGATAAACGACAGCCACAGGTAGTTTCTGAACAGCAGCCCCGCAAGGGTGGGCGACAACACCAGTCCCAGATTTGCTCCCAGATAGGACAGGGAATAAGCCCGCTCCCGGTCCGCCGTCGTGGTCAGATCGGCAAAAAGCGCGCTATACGCCGGGTGCTCCACCTGCTGAAAAATGCTGGCGCAGAGCATCAGCGCCACGCTTGTATAGCCAAGGGGAACCAGGCCGCAGACGATATAGCAGACGACCGATACGCAGTCGCACCGGATGATGATCTTTTTCTTGTCAAAACGATCTGCCAGCTTTCCGCCCAGCAGATTGGCCGGCATCATAATCAGTGACGCCGCCACCATCAAAACGGCGATACCGCTGGCATTCATCCCCAGCTTCTGACTGAGGATCATGGTCAGCATGGGCCAGACCATGGACCCCAAATTGGTCACGATCCGTCCGAAAAACAATATGTAGATTTCTTTTCGAAGGCCTCTGTACTGTGACAGCAGGCCGTTTTTCTTTTGCATAATAATCCTCCGTGATTCCGCGGCACAGGCCCTATTCTACCAGACGGAACCAAAAGATGCAACCTGTTATTCCGATTCGGCCCTTGACATGTGCAAACTGGCAAACTACAATAAAGGTAAGAAAAACGCTTAAAGGAGGAATCTCTATGTATCAGAAAAGCCCTGTTTCCGAGCGCGTAAAGCGAATCCGGGAAAAATGCCGCAGTACCAGACCCTCTCTCGATATCAGCCGCTACCGGCTGGTGACGGAGTTTTATATGGAGAACCCTCAGCTCACAGGCATCCTCAAGCGGGCGAAAAACCTGCGCAACCTGTTCGAGCACATACCCGTATGCATCAACGAGGATGAGCTGATCGTGGGCTGGCAGGGCTCCAAATACCGCTCCAGCGCCCTCTACCCCGAGGTCTCCTGGGCCTGGTTCATGGAGGAGCTGCGTAGCAACAACATCCGGACCCGGGACGTGGATCCCTATGAGTTGGACGAACAGGACGAGCAGTATCTGCTCCAGACCGGCGATTTCTGGCTGAAAAACAACATGAGCGCCATTGCCAACGAGTACTATCCCCGCCCGCTGATGGACAAACTGGATCAGAGCGGCGTGATCTACTTCAACGCCACGGACAACGCCCAGGCCCCAGTCGGCCACTTTAACGCCAATTTCTGGACCGCCACAAGAAAGGGCTTCGGCGCAATCCGGGACGAGGCAAGGGCCAAGCTGGCCGATCTGGAGGAGCACGGCATTTTCGGTGAGGACGTGAACAAATACCACTTCTACCGGGCGGTGGAAATCGTCTCCGACGGCATCATCATCTGGTCCAAGCGCTACGCCCGGGAGGCAGCGCGTCAGGCAGCCCTCTGCACCGATCCCGGTCGGAAAAAAGAGCTGGAGGCCATGGCCGATACCCTGGACTGGATCATGGAACACCCCTGCCGCAGCTTCCGGGACGCCCTGCAGTGCGTATGGCTGTATCAGCTGGCCATGTGTCTGGACGGACAGCTCCACGGTATCAGCTTTGGCCGGATCGACCAGTATCTGGGCAGTTACTACGAGCAGGATCTGGCAAAGGGCGAGATCACACCGGAGCAGGCCCAGGAACTGGTGGATATGTTCTTCCTGAAGCTCATGGAGCTCAACAAGATCTGGTCTGAGCGGTCTACCCGCTCCAACCCGGGTTACACCTGCGGCACCCTGATCACCCTGGGCGGCGTAGATATGGAGGGCCGGGACGCCACCAACCCCGTCACGTATATGTTCCTGCAGTCCAGTGCCCGCATGTCCCTGAACGTGCCCCAGGCCCTGCGCATCCATCCCGGTACGCCCATGGACCTGTGGGAGGCCGGCATTGAAACCACAAAGATCTGCGGCGGCATTCCCACCTTTGAAAACGATTCCGCCATTATCCCCGCCATGATGCGCCGGGGCGTTCCCCTGGAATATGCCAGAAACTACTGTCTGATCGGCTGTGTGGAGCCCTCCATCGGCGGGTATGAGTGGGCCCAGCCCGGCGGCAACGGCACCCAATCCTACATCAACATCGTCTCCGCCATGCTCATGGCCATCAACAACGGCATCAATCCCTTCCACCCGAAGGG
>ONVR01000274.1 GCA_900321335.1 uncultured Eubacteriales bacterium
CCAGCTTTTTCAGATTCATGGCAGCAAACTTAAGCTTCACCCAGTTCGTCACCTGGGCCAAGCCTCTGTATTGTGTATAACGCATAGTGTGCTTTTCTTTGGCATCCGCAAAGACACGTTTAATGGTCTCTTTCCGTTGCTTGTAAAGATCCTGGTACCATGCGCTTCTCTGTCCGCGTTGACCTCTTCCATCAGCTCCTTCGCATAGTGCTTGGCAGCTGCCGGGATCTTCTCCTTCACTTGCTTCTTCGTGTTGGCGTTGGCCTTCATGTGGGTCCCGTCTATGAAAACTGCCTTGGGGGACAGATAACCTTGTTCACTTCGGCATGATCATGGCTGTCAACCTGACCATCGGTATGTGTACGCCTCCTCTGGGCGTCTGCCTGTTCGTGTCCAGCTCGATCGCCAAGATCTCGCTCAAGGATCAGATGCGCGATCTGCTGCCCATGCTTGCGGTGCTTATCGGCGTACTGCTTCTGGTCACCTACATTCCGGGACTAACGCTCTGGCTCCCGAGCCTGTTCAAGTAAGTATCTTCGAGTCTTTAAATTCTCCATGCCCTCTTCTCATTTCAAAAGGAACGATCCGGATTGCTTTGCCGCGCTCCGGAGCGTTCTTTTATTCTTCCAGGTTGGAACAAAACGTTTTATACGGAATAATCGTTCCGTATAAAACGTTTTGTTTTTATAAAATCATTTCACCGGAACAAAATATCGCTTTTAGTGTTGGTTATTACCCCAAATTTTCGGACTTATATTGACATTTATTCGACAAAATGCTATCTTTTTCTCATGGAGCGGACCTGTTATTCGCGATATACAGGACGATTTGTTCCGAATATCTTGAGGGAGGAAAAACATGGTTGCAATTCTTACCGATTTTGCGATTGCCGGCGCATTGATTCTGGTCAGCCAGATGCTCCGCGCAAAGGTCAAATTTCTTCAGTCTTTCTTCATCCCCGCATCTCTTCTGGCAGGTCTGATCGCCCTGATCCTCGGCAATCAGGTCTTAGGCGTTCTCAACTTCTCCGATTATTCCGGCGACTACACCTGGACTCTGGTCGTCATGTCCTTCGTTGCTGTCGGCCTTCCCGGTATCAAGTTTACCAAGGCCTCCGGCGAGCGCATTGGCAGCTACTTCTTCTATAAGCTGGGCACCTGGGCGCTGCAGTTCAGCCTTCCCGTCATTCTCTGCTGCCTGGTTCTCTCCAAAGCCAATATGGGCGTCAATGACGGCTTCGGTCTGCTGATGGCTGCCGGCTTCATGGGCGGCCATGGAACGGCGGCAGCGGTCGGCGCAACGTTTGCAAAGCTTGGCTTCCCCGAAGCGAGTGACATCGCGATGACCTTTGCAACGGCAGGCATCCTTGCCGGTGTGTTCGGCGGCCTTGCTTTTATCAAGTGGGCCACCAAAAAGGGTTACACCCAGTACGTCCACGATATCAAAAACATCTCTGACGACCTGCGCACCGGTATGGTCAAGCGTGAAAACCGCGAGATCTTCGGTACCAACACCATCTCTCCCATTTCCCTTGACCCGCTTTGCTGGCACTTCGCCATCATGCTCATCCCCACAGTCCTCGGCATCTGGTTCTGCGACTGGTTCGGCGGCAAGACTGGCGTGTTCCTGCCGGAATATGCCATTGGCTTTCTGATCGCGCTGGCACTCTCCCCGCTGCTTAAAAAGAGTGGTATGGAGGAATACATCGACTTCCGCATCACGGACCGCATCTCTGCCTGCTGCACAGACTTCATCGTCTTCTTCGGCGTTGCCAAGATCAAGCTTTCCGTCGTCATTGAGTACGCGGTGCCTCTGGTCATCATGCTCGCTCTCGGCGGTGTGATCGTCTTCCTGACCGTCTACTACTTCGGCCCGCGCATGAACAAGGACAGCTGGTTTGAGCGTTCCATCTTTGTTTACGGCTACTCCACCGGCGTGTTTGCTATCGGCATGCTGCTTCTCCGCATCGTTGACCCGAATGGTGAATCCGCTACGCTGCCCGACACCGGCTTTGCCGAATCCATCCAGACGCTCAACGAGCTTTTCGCCTGGTCGGTCGGCCCCTACATGATGATGTCCGGCAAGGGCCCGTGGTTCGGCCTCGGCATGCTCGCCGTGGTTGTCGTTTCCATTGCTGTCTCCAAGGCATTCAAGTGGTGGTACAATATCCCGCTTGATCAGCGCGGCGCGATCCACGACAGGCGCATCGATTGACCTCTTTACGATTGAAACACATTCTATTTACATATTGAAAACTCAAGAAAGAAGGATACATCCATGAATACCAAGATCGATTTTCTGTACCTCAGCCAGGATGATGTGGTCAAGGCTGGCGTGACCGATATGCATCACTGCATCGACACGATGGAGGAGATGTTCGGTCTGCTCGGTCAGGGCGACTATCTGATGGGCGATGTCAACCACAACTCCCACGGCATCGAGATCGTCCCGCCGCTCACCTCTCCGTTCCCCAACATGCCTGTCGCCGGTCCCGACCGCCGCTTCATGGCCATGCCTGCATACATCGGCGGCCGCTTCAACATGGCTGGCTGCAAGTGGTACGGCTCGAATCATGAGAACCTCAAAAAGGGTCTGCCCCGCTCTATCCTGATGGTCACGCTCAACGACCCCGACACCGGCGCGCCGAAGGCGTTCATGTCCGGCAACCTCATCAGCTCCATGCGCACCGGCGCCGTCCCCGGCGTTGGCGTCCGCTACCTTGCCAATCCCGATTCCGAGATCGTTGCCGTCGTTGGCTGCGGCGTGATTAACCGCGCCTGCCTTGCTGCCATCAAGGATGCCTGCCCGGGTCTCAAGCGCGTACAGATCTATGACCTCTTCCCCGCCGCCGCGCAGAATCTCGTTGATTATGTCAACCGTACGTTCCCCGATATGGAGACCGCGATCTGCGACAGCATCGAGTCCGCCGTCAAGGATGCCGACATCGTCACCGTCGTGACCTCCGGCGCCGCCAAGCCCTTTATCGATGATAAGTGGCTCAAGCCCGGCGTTCTGCTCTCCCTGCCCGCCGAGATGCGCGTTCCCAAGGACTTCATGCTCTCCTGCCGCAAGGTCATTGACAACAAGGCCATGCACCAGCTCTGGAAGGAATTCCAGAACTGCGAGGGCGACTTCCATGAAAACGTCGGTATCATCAGCAGCTACATGATCCAGTACATTGACGAAGGCCTGATGACCTGGGACGATGTGACCAACATCGGCGACATCATCGCCGGTAAGGCGCCTGGCCGTCAGAGCCATGATGAGAGCATTCTCTTCTGCATGGGTGGTATGCCTGTCTCCGACGTCGCCTGGGGTACCGAGGTGTATAACAAGGCCGTTGAAATGGGTCTTGGCACCAAGCTCAACCTCTGGGATGAGCCCTACAAGCTGTAAGCATTCGCAAATCATCTTTGCCTCTTCCAAAAAGCAGGAGCCTCGCGCTGTGCGCGGGGCTCCTGCCGATAAAAAGCGATCATATTGAATTCTATGAATTCTATTCGTTGCGGATGATTCCCTCGCTGATGACATAGCGGTTGATCTCGTTCATCTTCTGAACGGACAGCGGCGCAAGGCGCGTACCGATCTCATTGATCAGCGCCTCAAGCACCATATAAAAGGGCAGCGATGTTGCGCGCGTGCTCTTTGTGTGCGGCAGGATGAGCTGATAGGTCGCATACTCCAGCGCCGGCGTATCCTCACGATCCGTGATCACGACCAGAGGAATGCTGCGCTCCTGACAAAGCTTGGCCAGACGCACAGAGGTCGATGTTACCGGCATGGAGGCAAACATCAGTACGGCCTCGCCCTGATGCGCGGTAAGGAGCCAGTCATAGGCAAGCGACTCGTTCTCGCTCAGATCCCGAATGTCGGAGATGAAGTAGCCGAGCATGTAATAGGCGTATCGGGCGATTGCCGCCGAAGTGCGTAGGCCCAAAACGTTTACGCGCCACGACGCGATCAGAATATCTACTATCTTACCGAACTGCGTGCGGTCAAGTTCCTTGGCCGCCTGCTGCAGCAGACGCATGGACTCTCCGCAGCAGGCGTTGATGGAGTCTGTGTCGTCCGGCAGACTGGCTCCCTGCTCGTCCACCCAGAAAAACGGGTTGGAATTGTAGTGATTCTCCGCCGCCGCGAAATATGAGGCATTGAGCGCTTTCTTGAACTCCGCGTAGGACGGATAGCCCAGCCCCTCGACCAGACGGATCACCGTCGCGCGTCCCACGCCGGCCGCCTCCGAAAGGTCGCCAACGCTCATAAGATAAACGGATTTTCCGTTGTCAATGATATATTCACACAGCTTTTTTTGCTTGGCCGGCAGTGTATTTTCAATCGTGCTCAGCCTTTCCAACAGATTTTTCATTTTTGTTTCATCCCGCCTTATTTTCCGCACCGTCGGCGAAAACGCCATATTGTTCCGGTGCGGGGCTGTAATTCATATATTTTATATAGTGTATCACAAACCAGATTAGATGAAAAGAGAAAAAATGAACTTGACAGAAAACAGAAGCGTATTTCGCAAAAAACAAGCGAAATTTTATCACGGCCTGATCAGTCTTACAAGCACCGCGGTGCTGATCTTCGTCGGCGTGGTGCTCTGCGGCGCGGAGCCGCAGATCCCGCTCGTATTCAGCTGCACGATCGCCGCGCTCGTTGCGCTTTGGCTGGGCCATTCATGGGAAGAGATCCTCGAAGGCATGCTCTCCGGCATTGAGCAGTCGCTGGAAGCCGTGCTCATTCTTTTGCTCATCGGCGTGCTTGTCGGCACCTGGATCGCCTCCGGCACCGTCCCCGCGCTCATTTACTATGGGCTCAAGATCATCACGCCGAAATTCTTTCTTATCACCGCCGCCCTTACCTGCGGCATTGTTTCCTTCGCCATCGGCGCATGGGGAACGGTCGGCACGGTCGGCCTCGCGTTCATGAGCATCGGCATCGCGCTGGGCGTTCCCGCTCCGCTTGTCGCCGGAAGCATCATCTCCGGATCCTATCTCGGGGAGATCATCTCCCCGCTCTCCGACGCGACAAACCTCACCGCCGCGGTCGTAGACTGCGGGATCTTTGACCTGATGAAGCGTGCAATGCCCATCGCGCTTGCCGGCTTTGCCGTTGTGGAGCTGCTTTACTTCATCGTTGGCCTGCGCTATGGCGGCGGCGACGCCTCCGGCGTGGCGGAAAATATCGCCCCGCTGCTTGACGGGCTGGATGCTTCGTTCCGCATCTCACCCGTCAGCCTGATCCCGATCGCCGTTATGGTCGTGTGCATTGCGATCAAGTTTCCGGCGATCCCCGCCGTCATGGCAGGCATTCTCTCCGGCCTCCTCGTCGCGGTCACGGCGCAGGGCATGCCCTTTGGTGACATTTTCACGATCGGGTTTTCCGGCTATGTCGGCCAGACCGGCGTCGAACTGCTCGACACTCTGCTCACCGCGGGTGGTATTGAGTCAATGATGCACGCAAACTCCATCGTTATCATCGCCATGGCATTCGGCGGATTGATGCAGAAGACCGGCCAAATCGAAGCGCTGATCGCCCCGCTCGTCTCCCGTGTCAGAAGCCGCGGCGGACTGACTGCGCTGACGGCCGTTTCCTGCATCTGCATGAACGTCAGCCTCCCCGATCAGTATCTGGCGATCTCCGTACCCGGTCAGATGTACGCCGAGGAATATGACCGCCGCGGCATGTCCCGCGTTGACCTCAGCCGCGCGCTGCTCTGTGGCGGTGCGATCACCTCGCCGCTTGTTCCGTGGAACACCTGCGGCATCTACTGCTCCGGCATTCTCGGGATCGACACCATGCATTATCTCCCCTATGCGTTTCTGGGCATCGTTCTGCCGCTGCTGCTCATCGCATTGAGTCTCGGCAGCTCGCTTACGCGGAAGAAGGCCTAAAAAGTACAAGAAAAGCACGGTGAACAACCGTGCTTTTCTCCAGTCTGTCGAGAAGCCCGGCTGCGGCAGCCGGGTTTCTGGTGCATTTAACGTGGGGAGCTGGAAAAACCAAGAAAGAAAACGCTCCTTCCACTTCCACCTGGCCAGCTTTTTCAGATTCATGGCAGCAAACTTAAGCTTCACCCAGTTCGTCACCTGGGCC